>JAICUC010000009.1 GCA_025936075.1 Nitrospira sp.
ACTGAAACGCTTCCGGAGATCGACCTCTCATGGAAAACGCATGTTGCACATTGCCTTCACAGCAATTCCATGGGGAAACTCGTCCTTCATGCCCCGTGGGAACATCGACTCAGCCGGCTTGTTGACGCAATTCAGCAAGCGCACTCAATGAAGAGAGCCTCCATAGTTCTCACCGGCGAGATCGCGAGAGCATCATGGTTGAAACAAGTACTCTCAAGGCTCACGGACCTCCAGATTATTCTCGCGCGCCCACCTTCAGAGTCGGAGCGATGGCAACCGAATCAAGGACAGATCCCCTCGGTAGTCGTAGGAACCCGTTCAGCCATATTTTCGCCTCTTAAATCGATCGGGCTGATTTGGGTGGAAGACGAAGAAGATCCTGCTCTAAAAGAACCTCAGGAGCCTCGCTATCATGCCAGAGAGGTCGCTGGTTTGAGAGCTCAGAGCGAAGGAGCGCTCGTTGTACTGGCCTCGGCTCACCCGTCTCTTGAATCGAGGTTCGACGCCGAAGCTGAGTTCCACCATGTCTCACAAGACGTTGGCCTTCAACCTACGATTGAGCTCGTTGACCTTCGCGACGAGCCGCCAGGACTTCTCTTCAGCCATACCCTCATCCGGGCGATGCACGAAGCGCTACAGAACCATGCCAAGATCCTGCTTTTCCTCAATAGGAAAGGTTACGCCAGAACCTTGGTTTGCCGAGACTGTGGCTGGGTTCCTCGTTGCAATTCTTGTAACGTATCACTGACCTATTATCGTGAAGCCGGTAGGCTGACTTGCCGCTACTGTGGTAGGGCAGATCGATTGCCGGATCTCTGCCCCTTGTGCCGTACTCCCGGTATGAGCCCTATTGGTGACGGCACCGAACGCGTTGAAACCGAAGTTCATCGCTTATTTCCACAGGCCACAATCGCGCGACTCGATGGCGACACACTCCGGCATTCGCGGTCGGCGCATACTCTGTGGAAAGGGGCGAGGTCTGGCGCGTGGGATGTTCTCATCGGGACCCAAGCGCTGTTTCGTCGGGAGCCACTGCCTCGCTACGGTTTGGTGGGGATCCTCCAAGCAGATTCCGGGCTGCATGTCTCGGAATTCCGTGCCGCGGAGCGCACCTATCACTTGCTGGTCGATGCTGCCAGCCTGGCATGTCCCGCGTCCACCGGAGGTCGAGTCATCGTACAGACGCGCCTTCCTACCCATTATGCGATACAAGCCTTGATCTCCGGAGATCCCAATCACTTTTACAATGAAGAATTCGCCGCACGCCGGCTTCTTTGTTACCCGCCCGTCTGCCGCTTGGCTGATCTCTCAGTAACCGGAAAAGATCCGAGGATTGTCGAAGAGGCCGCCAAGCGATGGGGTGCAGACCTTGAACAGAACGTCCATGACGAGGAGCCTCTGATTGTTTTAGGGCCAGTACCGACAATACGGAGGCATCCGAAAGGTCATCAGCAATATCGCATCTTGGTGAAAGGAGCTGCACTCACTGCTTTCAGCCGACGGATCCATGATTCCGTCCAGAAAATGGAGCGCGAGTATCGCAAAGGGCGGATCAAATTCGTCATCGACATCGATCCGGTCGAAAACGGCTAAGGTTAGATGCCTTTCTTCTTTTTGTTCGCCCGGGAAATCGACACCGTCGCAGCCTTCTCCAGGGACAGAGCCACATCCGGCTTTTTACGGTCCCGCCTGAATAGGCCGTAGGAAAACGAAATCCAAAATACGGATGAGAAGAGACCCAGCACGACGGCTGAAAGAATCGTTTCCATCTCGGATTCGGGAAATGATTCTGCCTGACCTTTGAATTGAATCATCAATACCAACGGCCAGGCAAAGCTTTCGAGGCCCAGCAACAAGGTAGTCCATGCCCATAGTGCCGCAATTGACTCCGTCATGAACCCTAAGAAAAGCCCTACGCTCAGAGCCCATCCAACCACGACGATCGCAGAGACAGTTCCTCCCCATATGAGCCAGAATCCGATTGCGGCAACAAGGGTCCCCAGAGACAGATTGAGAAATCTCACGATAGGCATGATCCAGGCATGGAATGCGGAGTCTGACGGGATCGTGGCGTAATTGTCAATGCGAAGAGGGGTGAGCGCGTGGTGAATTGTCTAGACGCTCAGTGCGGCAGCAACCGTATCGAGGAGGACTTTCAGTTCAAATGGCTTTTGAAGCGTTCGCCTGGCTCCAAGCATCTTTGCGACATCCAGGAAATTGAGGATGCCGATCGCGTCACTTCCCCCTGTCATCGCAATGACACGAGTATCGGGGAACTCCCGGCGGAGCGCCATGATGGCTTCTAATCCGTCTTGATCCGGCATGAGAATATCCATGATGACAAGATCCGTCGATCTAGCTCGATACCGGTCAAGCCCCTCTTTCCCGTCACAGGCCTCTGCTACCTCATAACCAGCCTGCTCCAACGTTTCCCGGATGAGCTGACGAACTTGGTCCTGATCATCAACCACGAGGACCGACGGCATCCGACACCTCAATCGATATTCTGGATGGTTCTGGGGATGAGTTGGTCGGCACGCCATGAGATTCCGGGCAGGCAAGAGACTGGTCCAATGCCCGGCGGATGGCATACGCCAGCTCATGCAACGCAAGCGGTTTTAGGAGGCATTCCGTAACGCTCTGCGAACGGGTATCGTCCAGTTCAGGTGCACCATTTGACCCGCTGCAGAGAATGACTGGGAAATCCGGTCGCAGTTGTCGACATTCGAGAGCCAGACGATTCCCGCTCATTCCGGGCATCGTCCGGTCGGTGATCAACAAATCGAACCGCTTGGGTTCGATTTGAAAGACTTTCAATGCTTCGGCAGCCGTCCTGCATACCACCGGATAGTAGCCGAGGGATTCCAACACTTCTCTTGCAAAACGTACTACGGAGTCTTCGTCATCGACGAACAAGATACACTCGTGTCCTCGGGGAAGCGGGTCGTCTGCCTGAGTCGTAGCCGGAGCGCAAATCGGAAGAGCGGGGAGATAGACCGATACCGTCGTACCGGCGCCAATGTGACTCTCAACCATCAAGGTACCGCCATGCGCCGTGACGATGCCGTAGACGACCGCTAGCCCAACGCTCTGCCTCTCGCCGACAGCCGTGGACGACACAAATGAGGCGACCAATCGACTGACTCTATCGGAATCCATGCCATCACCCGTATCCTGAACGCTCAGGCAAACGTACCATCCAGCAGGGAGTCGTCCGGAAGGCAGAATCTGATCCGTTACAAATTGCCGGTTCTGAAGCTGAACCTCAAGGACTCCTCCTGTCACCTTCATTGCCCGAAGGGCGTTATCGATTAGGTTGAAAATCATCTCATGCATCTGCACGGCACTGGCCAAGATAGGGTTGGTCGCGTGAGTAACCTGCGCTCGGAGCTCAATCCACAAGGGGATCGTCGGACGAAGGAACCTGAGGGATTCTTTCGCCAAGGAATGGAGTAACAGTGGGCATCGATCTTGGTCGTTGTGCCCACCGAAGGCCAGCAACTGCTGGATCAGTTCACGGGATTTTTTACCCGCCGCGATGACTTGTCTGATATGACGATGGGCCTTGGTCTCAGCAGGGATCAATGGGAGGGTCAATTCGCTGAAGCCGAGTACAGCCGTAAGGCCATTATTCAGCTCATGTGCGATGCCACCGGCAAAAGTACTGATCGCTTCCATCCTCGCCGTCTCGCGCCGCCGGGCGTCCACGTTCTTACGATCAGTTACATCGACGACCGTCCCGAGTGTGCGCACCGGCTGCCGCAAAGAACCATCGCCATCAAACGAAGTCACGGAACGAAGACTGATATGGCGCACAGCGCCATCGGGTCTGACAAGACGGTGCTCGACCTCATACCGGCCATTGCCTGTGGCATCACGGGCTGGTTGGACCGTAGAGGTTATCCGAATCCGATCGTCAACGTGAACCAGTTCGAGATAGCGCTGCCATGAAGCTGGCTCATCGATACCGACACCATAGATGTCTCGTAGGATGGATGACCAAGAGAGGGAATCAGTCCGATGGTCGTATTCAAAGAACCCGACATGTCCTGTCTGCACGGCAAGATCAAGTCGCATCTCGCCATCTCGGAGCGCCTGTTCGGCCTGCCGACAAGCGGCGATGTCTGTGTCTAGGGTTCTATCAGGCGCTTCTATGACAGGCCCATGTTGTAACACTTCGTTCATTGTCCACACGATCGACGTCACTCGACTCTGGCGATCTTTCACCGGTGACAGCGATACGTCATTCCAAAATGTAGTCCCGTTCTTACGGTAATGGCACAACCGCACACGACAGGCCCAGCCATCTTGGAGAGCCATCGCAAGTTTTTCCATGGAGGCCCGATCTGTATCCGGGCCGGTCAAGATCGATGTCGATCGTCCGATTACCTCCTGTTCGGCATAGCCGGTCAGCAATAGGAAGGCCGGATTTACATAGACAATGGGATGGTGGGACAACGTGGCATCCGTCACGAGCACGCTACAATTGGTCGCCGCGACGGCAGTTGAATTCAGGACGTTCTCTTGGCGCTGCCGAATCAGTGCCCACAGAAAGAAACTGAGGAACAGAAGCAACCCTAGGAAGAGACCAGCAACCATGCGGGACCTCCCGGTGTGCACATGGAGTAGTTAAGAATACGAATCAGTTGACGTAACCTTACAGGAAATGCAAGAGGAGAGCTCAGGTCTGAAGGATAGCCGTCAGGTTAGATTTTTGCCTCTACCATAAGTAGAGCCGAATGTTATCGCTTATCCTTGCCGTTTCACAAAAAAGGCGGCTGCCTGTGCGCGACGAGTAATGCGAAGCTTTTGAAACACGTTTGCCAAGTAATTCTTGACGGTCTTGTCGCTGAGTCCGAGCGCGACGGCGATTTCCTTATTGGTCTTTCCCTCGGCGACCAGTGCGACGACTCGTTCTTCCTGAGAGGACAGTTGATCCGTACCAGGAATGGACGGCAGATCGTGAAGCCCCCTCAACCATCGCAGAGCGCGTTCGGTCACACTGGAGTCCAAAATCGACTGGCCGTTGGCAACCGAGCGGATGGCTTCGAGTAATGCGGGTGAATCGATTTCTTTAAGGACATAGCCATGAGCGCCCGCGAGCACTGCGGCGAGAACGGAGTCATCGTCGGCGTAGGACGTCAAAAAAATGATCCGTGTCCCCGGAAGCATCCCTAGAATTTCCCGACAGGCATCGACACCGGATCCGTCCGGCAGTCGGACATCCATCAAGATCACGTCGGGTTTCAACTTCTGCGCCTGTTGAATTGCATCCGCCATGGTCCCTGCTTCGCCTACAACGGTGACTCCCTGAGTTTGGCCGAGCACCGTCCGCAACCCCACCCGAATGACCTCATGATCGTCGACAAGCACGACTCGAATGGCTTGAGTTTTAGTTGTGAGCATAATGGGTATCCTTTGGAAGATCGAGGCAAATCCTCGTCCCCTTGTCAGGTTTTGACTGAATGGCGAACAAGCCGCGTATTTTTTGAGCCCGTGCCGCCATGTTGACTAATCCGTGACCGACTCCCCGAACCGACCGTGTATTAAATCCAATACCGTCATCCGTCACGGCGAGACGATCTGTGCGGATGAGGTCCCTGAGCGACACCGTGATCTGTTTAGCCCGACTGTGGCGCAGTGCATTACTCAATCCTTCCCGTACAATGTTGATAATATGGAGTGCCTGTTCGGTGGAAAGCCGCCGTGCTGCCGCATCATCGATCCTCACCCGACATCTCGCGGAAGAGGAAGTGGACATCGTCTCGACCATGGTTCGCAGGGCGGCCGAGAAGTCTCCACCTTGCATCACTTGAGATTCGAGTCCGGCGATAAAATTCCGGACCTCCGTCATGACTTGGTTGAGCTGTCCAATGGCTTGGTTTAATGTCGCCATGAATTTCTCCGCCACATGATCTTGTTGTTTCTTGATCAGGGGTTTACACGCTTCTAACCCCAGCCCGACTGCGTACAAGGATTGAAGAATACCATCGTGGAGGTCTTGACTGATCCGTTCCCGTTCTTGAAGTGCCGCGCTCAAGTCTCGCTCCCGCTGCAGGAGTATCTCTTCCATTCGTTTACGCTCGGTGATATCGGTCGCGGTTCCGAGCACCATATGGACCCGCCCCTGGTCATCAAAAATCGGCCTCTTGACCGTTTGTAACCAGCGCGTCTTTCCCCCTGCATCGGTGATCCTCTCTTCCGGGATGAACCGATCCCTCCCGGAATGAATCACCTCAAGATCGCTCTTCCGAAAGAACTCCACCTCTTCCGCATTGGGATTGAAGTCGGCATCAGATTTTCCAATTAAGTCTTCCACCGTAGAGCCATACCAATCGGCCACAGCTTTGTTGGCCATGGTAAAATATCCCTCACGGTCCTTGGCAAAAATGAGGTCAGGGTCCGTGTCAATAACCTGTCGCAAGAACGTATGAGAGCGGTGGAGTTCGGCCTCCGCCCGCCTGCGTTCTCCAATATCCCTTAGGATTGCGCAGCCATACTCTTTTCCATCATACTGCAGATAATTAAAGGTCACTTCCATCTCTAAGACGGTACCGGTTCGTGACCAATACGTGGCTTCAAATGCCAACGCTCCCTGCTTCTTTAAGTAATTCCAATGTTCCAACCATCGTTCCACAGGAAAATTGGGATCAATGTCGTGCACAGTCATGGTCGTCAGGTCCTGCCATGCATACCCCAACATTCGGCATGCGGTATCATTGACGTTGAATATTCGACCAGTCTGATCGACCCATAGGATCGCCTCTACTGCCTGATCCACTGAGAATTGGGTCAATCGCAGCGCGCGTTCCATCCGTTTGCTCTCCGTGACATCATCCCCAACCGTTACGCTACATGGTTTACCGTTCAACTCAATGAGTTCCGACGACAACAGGCATTGGCGGATTTCTCCGCTCTTGCTCCGCAGGGTGACTTCCATGTTCCGGACAGATCCTACACGTTTCAACCGTTCGACGAAGCGAGCCCGTTCCTCCACTGAATGCCAGAGACCCATCTGTAACGTGGTGTATCCCACAACTTCTTCTTTGCGATATCCAAATAACTGATAGGCAGCATCATTGGCGTCCACTACTCGGCCCGAGTCCATCTCGCTGACGACGATCGGATGAGGACTGGCTCGGAATGCTTTGGCAAAACGTTCTTCACTGGCGCGAAGCGCCTCCTCCGCCTGTTTGCGCTCGGTAATATCGACTATGGCACCGATCAACCGAGTCAACCGTCCGTTCTGATCACGAACGCTATGGCATCGCACATCGGTCCACACGATGGAGCCGTCTTTCTTGACCATGCGAAGCTCGCAGCGACACATGTCCGCTGCTCCGTCCCGCATCCGTTCCCAGTTGTTCATAGCGATTGGTCGATCGTCGGGAGAGACCAAGTTCAGCCAGGCATAAGGTTCGGGAGAAAGTTCCTCCGGGGCATAACCAAAGATGGCTTTCAGATTGGCGTCTCCATAATAGTATTGATTCTTTTCAACATCCATTTCCCACACACCCACTTTGCCGATAGCCGTGGCCCGCCCATACCGCTCTTCGCTCTCCCGCAATGCCACTTCCACCCGTTTGCGCTCCGTGATGTCGTTGCCGATCGTCAGCAGACACCTTTTCCCCTTGAGGGTGATCAGGTCAACCGAGATGAGGAATTGACGCAGGTCTCCATTCTTCATCCGCATCGACACTTCTCGATTTCGGACTGATCCTTTGGATCTCAGGTGATCAATCAACTTGGTTCGTTCTTGAGGATCAGGCCAGATTCCGAGCATCAATGTGGTGTTTCCAATCACTTCTTCTCGACAAAAACCGTACACCTTCAAACAGGCGTCGTTCACCTCGATGCAACGACCTGTTTCAAGCTCCGTGATCCCGATCAGATGAGGGCTTGCGCGGAAGGCTTTGGAGAATCGTTCCTCGCTTTCGCGCAGCGCCTCCTCCGCCGCCTTGCGTTCGGTGATATCCCATGTGATGCCGGAAATCCGGACGGGTTTTCCGTCTGCATCACACGTGACATGACCTTCTCTGTGAAGCCAGCGCTCCTCGCCATCGCGCAGAATGCGAAACTCGATACGTTGCCCTCCACCCTCCCTCACAGCTTGCGCAAATTCAGTCTCCACTCTTGCACGATCATCGGGATGAACATGCGCGATCCAATTCTCATACGATGGTGTCACATCGCGCGATACTCCCAACAGTTCATAGTATGGTGCCGACCATCGGGATGTGCCTGTACGCAAATCAATGTCCCACACACCGGCTCGCGCGCTCCTCTGAGCTAGCAGCAGCATCGCCTCGCTCTCCTGAAGCAACTCCTCAGTTTGTTTGCGCTCGGTGATATCGACGGTGGCGCCGATGAGGCGCACCACTTGTCCATCTCGATCTCGGACGGCATGGCCTCGCACGTCACCCCAGATAATAGAGCCATCCTTCTTTATGTGACGTAGCTCATAGTGAGTGGCATCGGCAGCCCCACTTCGCACCAGTTCCCAGTTCTGCATGGCAATCGCCTGGTCGTCCGGATGAACCAGCTTCAACCAAACAAAGGGATCCGTAGAGAGTTCTTCCAATCCATAACCGAAAAGAGCCTTCAGATTGGCGTCGCCATGGTATTGGCCATTTAGAGCATCCAATTCCCACACACCCACCTTGGCGACGGCAGTGGCACGCGCATAGCGCTCCTCGCTGGTGCGCAACGCCTCCTCCGCCTGCTTACGTTCGGTAATGTCGCGCATGAAACAATGGTGGCCGAAGAACCCGCCGACGGACGGTTTGCTCCTTACCATCAGGACCTGTTGAAAGAAGATGGAACCGTCTTTGCGCACAGCTCGACATTCGAATTCCGCTTTTCCTTTTTCCAGCAACTGCTTATACGCATGTTGAGCGATGCACAAGTCTTCTGGGTGCACGGTCGGCTCCCAGGTTCGCCCGAGTAATTCGGATGGTTCATACCCCAGCATCGCCGCATAGGGCTGATTCACCTCCAGATAGCGACCATCTAAGTCGACTCGGAAAATACCCGGCATGGCCTGAGCCAAGGCCAGGTTCATTTCTCGCACACGGTCTTCACTCCGCTTGCGCTCGGTGATATCGGAGAACAGACCGAGGATGGCCGGCTTACCGTTCCACGTGATCCGAGCTGCCTCTACCTGAACTGGAATCGGTGTTCCATCCACCTTCAGATATATTCGTTCCGCACTATGGACAGACATTCCGCCGGTGAGCAGCCGATCCACATTCTTACGGACTTCTTGATGATAGTCCGGATGGATGAACTCAAACGTCGGCCGGTCGAGAATCTCCTGAGCATCTTTCGTTCCCAGGAGGACGGCGCCTGTGTGGTTGATGTAGACGACTCGTCCTTCACTGAATACGAACACACCAGATGGTGAAAGCTCGACCAAAGTCCTGTACCATTCTTCACTCTCCCGTACCGACTCTTCCATCCGTTTACGATCAGTAATATCGGAGTGTGAGCCGAGGAGACGAATCCTTCGGCCATCCGGCTCGGGCACGAAGGAGGCACGTGCCTCGATCCATCGGTAAGTCCCATCCTTATGCCGCAGACGAAACTCCTGCCGATACTCTCCCTCGCGCCGAGAAACGTAGTCTCGTACATACGCAACCGCCCTATCGTGATCATCGGGGTGCAAATGCGTCGTCCATGTCTCAAATGAGTCTGCCATCTCCGTCGGCTCATAGCCGAGCTGATACCTCCACTCTTCGGATAAGGCCACCTCGTTCGTTTCCGTATTCCAGTCCCATAAACCTGTACCGGACGCCTGGAGGGCTTGTCGGAGTTTTTCTTGTGCGGTCCGTAGCATCGCCTCCGCGAGTTTCCGCTCGGTGATGTCACGTGAATTTACGATCACACTCCATCGGCCTTCTGGATCACTAGTCGCCCGGCCGATTCCTTCCAAACTGCGCCACGAGCCGTCCTTATGGCGAAAACGGAATTCGGCCATTTGAGGTGTTCCAGGCCGCTCAATCAGTAACCGAAACTTCTCGGTCACAACTGGAAGGTCCTCGTGATGGACAAATTCAAATGCGATTCGTCCATTGAGCTCGTGTTGTGCATACCCGAGCAATCGCTCGATTGAGGGACTCTCGAACTGGATTACCCCGCCTTGATCGAGAACCGTAATAATGTCGGAGGAATGCTCAATCAGCGCGCGGAAGTACGTCTCGCGTTGCTTTAGTGCCAACTCTCCTCGCTTGCGATCGGTTACGTCCAAGGCTGTCCCGAACATACGAAGGGGTTGACCGCTGCTGTCACGGACTACCTCGCCGCAGGAGTGAATCATTCGTATTTCACCATCTTGGCGGACGATCCGAAATTCGATATCGTAGATGGCCTTCCCTGCCAACGCGTCATCGATCGACGCCAGGACCCTATCATGATCGTCGGGGAGTACAGCCGACACAAAGCTGTCGAAGGTCATCTCTCGTGATTGTGGCTGATAGCCGAAGATTCGGTAGAGTTCATCCGACCATTCCACTTTGCCGCTTGCAATGTCCCTATTCCAACTCCCCAGGCGAGCAAGAGCTTGTACGGCCTGGAGGTGGTGAGTCCGTTCATGCAGCACTCGGTCTCGTTCGGCAAGTTCACATGCGAGATCAGCTACCTGCCTGCGCAGCAGATCTAATTCATGAAGATGGCTCGTAGGACTCATGATGAGGCTCCTTGCTGGGCGACATCGATAATACATCGAGAGCCGGTTCGGCTCATGGGAGCAACCATTTCACGAACCGATGATCGAGTCCGGCCTCCCAGGAAAAGACTTTCGTCTTCGACCAGGTTATTGTTCCTAAGGAAAGCAGCAGTTTCCTATGAGAAATGTAGAAAAGTCTAGATCCAAATGACCCGGACGTCTTTAGCGGAAATCAGCAGAAGCTGTTTAGAACGATGGTGCCGAAGGTGGCATTGTATCATAAAAGATTGCTCAAGTCGTTGAAGATCTAGGCAACCCCTCTCCCCCTCAATCGAATACGCTATTTCGTTGTAGTATGATTTCATACCATTTCACTTCACTTGAGTCTGTTTTATCGCTCTCGCTAACACTGTATTAACACCTGCTTCACTCCATCGAATCCGCGGACCCCGATGCGTGGCGGCGCTTCTGCCACGCACATCATCTTGAGCCCAGCATGAGTCGACGTGGCAACTGTTGGGATAACGCAGTGGCCGAATCCTTTTTTAGCGGCTTGAAGAAGGAGCGGATCAAGAAGCGCATTTACACAGCTCGGGAGCTTGCCACGGCTGAGATCGACGACTACATCGAAACCTTCTACAATCGCACCCGTCGACACAGCCATCTGAGCGGGGTCAGTCCGGAGGCATTTGAAGCTGTGTCAAAACGGGCTTAACGATGTGTCCGCAAAAGTCTGGGAAGTCCATCTATCGATTTCGCAGCACTAGGACAAAAGGACATCGAGAGGGATGGGAGCGTTTTACTCCTTGAGATGGGGACGCTTACTGGGTCGGGCCGTCCGTATAGAGGTTGAGGAGCCGATCGAATGCCCGTTGTCTGGTCAGTCCTTCCACTCGTTCCGCCATATCGGAAACATAACTTTCCTCGTTGATATCCAAGAGCAGTTTAAAGCTCGCATTTCATGCCTGGAGTGTTCTGTCAAATATGGCCAGCTTCGTTAGAAAGTGCTCTTCGCCCTTCAGATCTTGCGGACATGCGGCCATATGTTCTTGGACTCGTGCCACCACCTGGTCTCTCGAAGCACGTACTCGCCGTAAGGTGGTATGCGCCAGCGCCAGCTTGACTGTCTGGGCAGCCTGGTAAGAATCTATCGGCTTAATAATCACATCGAAGGCATCGTCTTCTACAGCTTCATATGGCAAGATTTGGTCTTCCCGGCTGACCGTGACGATCAGGGAAGGCCGTAATTGAGAAGCCTTGTCGTTGGTGAAAAGACGATAGTGCCACTAAGCTCTCTAAGATTGTCAGTGATCTTCTGGCTCCTGGAAAAAGCTACGGAGCATCTTCGGAATCCAGATCCGATGATAGAGGGACTTTCAATTATGGGAAAGAAAACCCGTAGACATAAACACCTCCTTAGGCTGTAGATGTTCTACAGTTCTTAAGAAGGCCCTGGTGAACCGGCTCTGGCGGACGATTAGAAGATGGTTGGTGCCGAAGGCGGGACTTGAACCCGCACGGCTTTCGCCACACGCCCCTCAAACGTGCGTGTCTGCCATTCCACCACTTCGGCGCTCGGCAAGATGTGAAACGCAGCCTGCTACTTGCGTTCTCGCATCACTTAAATCCTCAACATACTCACAGGTACGCCTCAAGCTTTCGTCCGCTGCGGCCTTGTCGCAGGCTTGTTTCCATTCTGCCTTGCCTGCCTTGGGCTCGATTCAGCTATGAGGGCGAAGGAAGGGCATTATAGGAGGAGGGTAAAATTCTTGTCAATCAACCGGTCGTCCGGTAAAATCGGCCTCTCATTGTTGAGGCGCTCTCCATGATACAAACAGACCAACGCGGTCTCTCTTCTTCCATTGCGGCATTTTTCGATGTCGACAATACCATTTTACCTGGTGAAGCGAGCGAAGTAAGATTCTTTCGCTGGCTGTGGCGACGCGGTGTCATCGGTTGGCCTGAAGCTCGCGAGAGTGTGTCCTGGCTCATGCGACATCTCCCTACATTCTCGCTGCACCCTCTCCGCGAGCGGAAGCTGTACCTGGCCGGAAAACCTTCGCAAGTAATTCAACTGTTGGGTGAGGAGTTTTGTCGCGAGGAATTATGCCCTCGTGTTTCTCCCGTCGCCATGCGGATGCTCGACGAACATCGCCGTGCCGGCCATGCCATCATTTTCGTGACAGGGTCCATTGATTTCCTGATCGCCCCTGTCGCTGACGCGCTTCGAGCTGATCGATGTTTTGCGAGTCGATTGGAGCAACAGAACGGCCTTTATACCGGGTTCCTTGTGCCCCCCCTTCCTTATGGCGAGGGGAAACGCCGACTCATCGATCGGTTGACCCATGAACTGACACTGGATTTGTCTCAATGCTATGCGTATGGAGACAGTCCCGGCGATCTAGACTTGCTCCGGGCCGTAGGTCATCCGACGGTGGTGAATCCGATTCGTGGCATGGCCTCCATCGCCCGACGCGAGAACTGGCCGATTGTCAAATGGCAATGAACTGCTGCTTGTGATCGAATCAAACCATCTCCCGGCGAATCATCCAATCGACTATTCGATAAGCCCACACACTGCTCATGCGCATCACCGAAGTTTTTCATAGTGTTCAAGGTGAGTCGACCTTTGCCGGTCTCCCTTGCGTGTTTGTGCGTCTGACCGGTTGTCCCCTGCGGTGCACTTGGTGCGACACGGAATATGCTTTTGTCGGCGGAACAGATCGATCCATCGATGATCTTCTCGACACGGTGCGATCCTATGGCTGTCGGTTGGTTGAAGTGACGGGAGGTGAACCGTTAGCACAACCGGATACGGCCACGCTGCTGTGTCGGTTGTGCGAAGAAGGCTTCACGGTCCTCCTGGAAACAAGTGGAGCGGTGGATACCACCATAGTTCACCCGGCGGTCCGTATTATTCTGGACGTGAAGTGTCCGGCAAGCGGCATGACGGAACGGACACACTGGCCCAATGTCGAACGTTTACGACCACAGGACGAAGCGAAATTCGTCATCCAAGATCGGAGTGATTACGAATGGGCTAAAAACATGCTGGATCGCTTTCGGTTGACCGATCGCTGCCCAGTCCTCTTTAGTCCTGTATTCGGGGCGCTGGATCCACAACGATTGGCCGAATGGATCCTGGCAGATCAACTGCCTATTCGCCTTCAGCTGCAGCTCCACAAGTACATCTGGGCACCCGATATGCGGGGAGTGTGAAAGGCCTTCTCCGTCGATCGGATGGCGGTTGCTGATTGACACATCAAAGGAGAATTGGATGAACATTATGCGAGTTGAAGCGAAACAAGCCCGCGTCGACACTGAGAACACAGAGGCGCTTGTCCTCATGTTTTGTGAAGGGGAGGGACTTCCTAAGGAAGATGGGATAATTCTCGATCGAGCGCTCGGAGGGGCGCTTCGGGAGCTTTTGCAGTCAAAAGAGTTTGACGGAAAGGTCGGTGAGCTGGTCGTATTTCACACGCACGGAAAAATTCCGGCGAAGCGGCTGATTCTTGTCGGCCTTGGGAAGAAACATGAGCTGAACTTGGATCAGATTCGACAGGCGATGGGGCATGCCGCCAAACGGGTTCGCCATGCCAAATGCGGCGCCTTTACGGTGGTGTTGCCAAGCATCGTGCCCCTTGAGACGTCGCTGATTGACATGGGCCAGACCGTGACCGAAGGAGCGATCCTGGGGAGCTATCAATTCACGACGTATCGCAGCGATGGCCCGATAAGCAAAGAAGTGAGGACGATGACCATTCTGGCTCCCCAGAAAGATCAACTCCGTCAGCTGTCTGAAGGGATTCGACGCGGTGTCGCGACCGCTGAAGCGACGGTCTTCGTTCGAGATCTCTGCAACCATCCGTCCAATGTGATGACACCGACCAGAATCGCCAATGAAGCAAAGACCGTGGCGAAGGGAACCGGCGTGAATCTCAAGATCCTCGAACAAAAAGAGATGGAAAAACTCGGCATGGGTGCATTATTGGGGGTTGCGAAAGGCAGCCACGAGCCGCCGAAGTTCATTATTCTCCAGTACCACGGAGCCAAGAAAAAAGATGACCGCCCGGTCGTGCTCGTGGGGAAGACGATCACTTTCGACACGGGTGGGATCTCGCTTAAACCGGCGGAGAATATGGAGCAGATGAAGGCCGACATGACCGGTGGAGCGGAGGTGTTGGCCGCGATGCGGGCGGCGGCGCGCCTGAAGTTACCGCTTAATCTCATCAGTATCCTACCCGCGGCGGAAAATATGCCGGGGGGACGGGCAATGCGACCCGGTGATGTCGTCAAGACTCTTTCCGGGAAAACGGTGGAGGTGCAGAACACAGACGCTGAGGGGCGCCTGATCCTATCCGACGGACTCGCCTATGCAACCCGATTCAAGCCTGCCGCGCTCATCGACATCGCTACGCTGACGGGAGCCTGCGTCGTCGCGCTGGGTCAGTTCGCGATCGGAATGTTCGGCACCGATGCGATGTTGAAAGAAGCGATCCGCAAGGCCGGCCTTCGAACAGGCGAGCGGGTATGGGAAATGCCGTTATGGGAAGACTATTTCGAGCAACTGCGCAGCGATGTGGCTGACATGCGGAACATCGGTGGACGTGGGGGAGGGATGATCACGGCTGCGCTCTTCTTGAGCAAGTTCGTCGGCGACGCCCCTTGGGTGCATCTTGACATCGCCAGTACCGATTGGAGCGAGCGGGAGCGGGCATACATTCCCAAAGGCCCAACCGGCATCGGAACCAGACTACTGATTCAGTTCCTTATCAATCGCTCCCTGTAGGGGCAGGAAAAACGGTTCGAACATGTCTTATGACCAGATCGGCCAACTCTTCATGATGGGGTTCGACGGCACCACCGTTTCAGCTGAACTCGCGTCCTTCCTCCGAGAATATAAGCTCGGTGGCGTCATCTTGTTTTCGAGAAATCTCGAATCGATCGCACAGATCATTGAATTGACAAGCGATCTTCAACACTGTAGTCCGCACTCTCCCCTTCTTATCTCTATCGATCAAGAAGGCGGACGTGTCTCACGGTTGCCGAAGGACTTTACGATTTTCCCACCATGCGAAGTATTAGGACGATGCCACTCTTCCGAACTAGCTTACGCCGCCGCAGCGACGACCGCGAAAGAGCTCAAGGCCGTCGGCATCAACATGAATATGTCCCCGGTGTTGGATGTGAACAGCAATCCCGCCAATCCGGTGATCGGCGATCGAGCATTCGGCACGACCCCTGACATCGTATCTGAATTGGGATTGGCCACAGTGGGAGGACTTCAGGACAATCGCATCGTAGCTTGCGGGAAGCATTTTCCCGGCCATGGCGATACGAACTCGGACTCGCACAAGGAGTTGCCCCTCGTGACGGCGCCGCGCGAGCGACTTGAGCGTATTGAATTTCCACCATTCCGACGCGCGATCTCGAGCGGCGTGGCCACGATGATGACCGCCCATGTTTTGTATCAGACCCTGGATGAGAACCAGCCGGCAACCCTGTCCCCGACGATCATTGGGAGATTTCTTCGTGAAGAGTTACACTACGACGGTGTCGTGTTGACGGACGATCTCGAGATGCATGCCATCATTGATCACTATGGCATCGGCGACGCCGCGATACAGGCCATCCAAGCCGGCTGCGACATGCCGCTGATCTGTAGAGACCGCAACAGAGCCGTAGTCGCGCTGAATGCCGTTGATAAGGCGGTAGCAAACGGGGACATCTCTGCCGGACGGTTGGCCCAGTCTCTCGCACGTATTCGTCGCTTGAAAGAACGGTTCCTTCTTCCCTATCGACCCGTGATGATTTCTGACGCCAAACTTGTGGTCGGTTGCCGAAGCCACAAGGCTCTTTTACGCTCCATCAACCAGACACGAGAACGATTTTCGAAAGCCGACCTATGACCTTTGGGAGAATTGGCTAAGCTCTACCAAGATGGAAGACCTCCTCTCAATGCAGTGAGGAAACGAAACTTCTGACCTCCCCGCTGAATATCTTGCCCTCTTCTCATCTCTTGTGGCATCATGAACGTTCCTTGGAGGGCCTTATGGCCTCATTGCTTGAGTACGTTGGATCCGTCCATATTTTCCTGGGACCCTACCGGGGTAATCCAATCGCTTTGTATTTGCGGAGGACGGAATCAGGCTGCCAGATCGGACCCAAGGTCTATCCTTGGAACGATGTCATGGGCGTCGGCGAAACACCGAATAAGGCCGCAGCTGATTTCGAGGAAAAATGGAAAACAAAGGGCTTAACGGCCGATATGTATTCGGGTCCGGCTTGGGAAGGAGGCATTAAGCCAGAAAGGCCGGCACCTCCCAAACCAGCGACCACCACACCCAAACCGCCTATTCCCCCCAAGCCGGCGGTCGCTCCAGTAAGTACCACCCCTGAATCGCCTGTCCCGACTGCTCCCGTCACGAACACGGTTCGAACAGCAACAGTTCCCGTTGAAGAGTCTTCCACCGTTACACCTGCTTCCGCAACCCGGCCTTCTGGAAAGTCGGACTAGTCTCCATCACGAGTTGCTCCCTGCTTCATCGTGAATGCGAACCACTGTTGACGGCCTGTGCGCTAATTTGCTGTGTTTCATCCCATAAGCGGCATACACGAGAATGCCAATGATCGTCCATACCACAAAACGGATCCATGTTGCCCAAGGCAAACCAGCCATTAGGTAAAAACATGCCGTTATGCTCAAAATAGGCACGAAAGGCATCAAGGGAATACGAAATGGTCTGGGCAGATCCGGCTTTGTGTACCGTAGCAGCAGGACACCAATGCAGACCAATACAAAGGCAAAGAAGGTCCCAATGTTAGTCATATCGGCTGCTTCCCCTATCTGAAAGAACGCTGCAAGAATTGCGACGGCGACTCCGATTAGAATGGTGGCGCGATGCGGGGTCCCAAATTTGGAATGAACCTTGGATAGTCCAGGGCTTAAGAGTTGATCACGCGACATGGCAAAGAAGACACGGATTTGCCCCAGCATCATCACAACCAATACGCTCGTAATACCCGCCACAGCCCCAATAGCCACAATAGCGGCGCCCCATTTGAACCCTACGAGGCTCAGCGCTTCGGCCACCGGAGCATGAATGTCAATTTGAGTGACGGGGACCAGACCGGTGATCACAGCAGCCACAGAAATATAGAGCACCGTACAAATAGCCAGTGAGCCAATGATACCGATCGGAACATCTCGTTGAGGATTGCGGGCCTCCTCTGCAGCAGTAGAGACAGCATCAAACCCTATATAAGCAAAGAAGATGATGGCTGCCGCGGCTCGAACGCCCTCGAAGCCATTGGGCATGAAGGGTTTCCAATTGTCTGCGTTGACAGCGGGAGCCCCAACCGCGATGAAGAAGAGAATCACCCCAAGTTTGAGGAGTACGATCAGACCGGCTACGCGCGCACTTTCTTTAATTCCTATCACGAGGAGGAGCGTGACCAACAATATGATGATCGCAGCTGGAAAATTGGCGATACTTCCCTCCGGGCCACCCGCCCAGTGCGGTGGATTGGTTGCCCAATAGGGCAGTTCCAGACCCGCGAGCATCAGTAACTTGTTGAAATAGCCGGACCAACCGATAGCAACCGCCACGCATGCCACACCGTATTCCAGGATCAGGTTCCATCCCGTGAGCCAGGCAAGAAACTCACCCAGCGTGGCGTAAGAAAAAGTATACGCTGACCCCGCAACCGGGATCATCGCTGAAAATTCGGCATAACACAGCGCGGCTAATGCACAGGTGACGCCCGAAATAATGAAGGAGAGGACAATCCCCGGCCCCGCTCCCGGCCTGTGCGCATCACCAACTATGGCGGTACCGACCAGGACGAAAATGCCGGTCCCAATAATCGCACCGATCCCAAGTGCCGTCAGATCCCACGCCGTCAATGTTTTCTTGAGACGATGCTCCGGATGCTCGGCATCGGCCAGGATTTGATCGATGGGTTTCGTCCGGAGAAGTCGGCTGCTCACGATCTCTCTCGAGCCCAACGTGCCAAGATTCGCGGTGATGGGTTCAATGCGCTGAGGCTCCATCTGAAGTCAAAGGATAGCAAAAGACCCTGGAACCACTTGATTGTGAATTGTTGGAACGGTCCAGAGAATTCATGCACGCGCCCGGCGGGCCGCATGTAGCAGCGCTTCAAACAACCGACGATGGACCGCATACCGTTCGAACAAGAATTCCGGGTGCCATTGAATAGCGAGTAGAAACCGATGCGCGGGGGATTCGATCGCTTCTATAATCCCATCAGGTGCCACGGCGCTTGCCTGGAGCGACGGAGCGACTGTCTTGACCGATTGGTGGTGAGAACTATTCACCATGAGTTTTTTCCTGGCGACGACCTTGTTCAAGAGGCTCTTGGGTGCCACGGTGACCGGGTGAGTAACATAGACCGCCTTCGCTTTTTGACGGTGATCCAACGCGCCGGGGACTTGAGCAGGAATGTCCTGATACAGACTCCCTCCACAGGCCACATTCACCGTCTGCATCCCTCCACAGATTCCCAGGAGCGGAAGATTCCGTTTCTTTGCTTGATGGACTAACTCCAATTCAAAGTTGGCACGGCGCTCACTCACAAGCCGAAATTTGTAGCGCTGCCGCTCTCCATAGAGACGCGGTGGAAGGTCCGGTCCGCTGCCAGTGATGAGCAGCCCATCGACACTGTCAAGAAGCCGTCGTCGAGCGGACGGTTCCGCTACTAAAGGAAGGATCAGAGGAATACCGCCGAGCTCTTCAACGGCCCGAATGTAGCGAGCCCGCAAGAAGTAGGTCGGCTCGTGCCCGCCCATATCCTTCCTGTCACCGGCATTAAAGTCTGGGGTCACGCCAATGACAGGTTTCATAACTCAATGCGCAGACTAGTTCGTCGGGGTAGGCGTGACCATAGTTCCCTCATTTTCGGCAGCAACACCGAGAAAACGGATTGGACGATCACCATTAAGATGCTCAGGAAAGATGGCATAGTCTCCGAGAATGCTGGGAACCCAAATACTCTTGGCCGTTGGTTCACTGAATCCCGAAAAAACATAGGCGAGACCGCCGACTATTCCACCCCCAATGGCAAATGCCGCTTTAAAAGGAAAATACAGAATCGTGGCGACGGCTGACGCAGCCCCCATCCCAGCTCCGGAATAGGTCCCTTGCTGCGCCTCAGCGGATGACGACTGACTCCAAGCAGGAGCGACAAACATCGAACAGTAGATGATGACAACAATGAGAACCACGATTGGGAGTCTCACGTGAAGCGCCTCCTTCCTTTTTCAAATCCCCGACGATGGAATGCATGAACGATCATACACGAGTCCCAGCATGCGTTATAACAAATTCGCTGCTGAATGCAACCCCCATGGACTTCGATATTAACAAGATGATGGCACCGAATGATGCGGGGCCAGATCCAACTCTCCCAAGATGTAGGCGAGAATATAGTCTGCGCGATTGCTGGCCTCCTGATCCAATTCGATCGTCAACTCATCGGCAAGGACTCGCTGATTTTTTTGAGTCAAACCTCTCTGCAGTCTGAGAGCCAGCTTGCACCAACAAACGGCTTGTGCAAAGAAATCCACTATCCGTTCCTGATAGTGATGCCGCTCGCGGGGATCGAGCGCCGTCAGACTCCTCGCGAGTCGATCGGCAAGGCATATCTTCTGGCGAAGCACCGTCAGCTGTTCGGTGCTCACCTCGACAGAAACCTGAATGCCCGCTTTCCAACTTCGTTTTTTCACGTTGAACACACAGGTCAGCACGTCGGATTGTCCCTCAACCGACTCAGGCCCGAAGAAGAACGTGATTCGATAAGATGAGATGTCTCGAGATGATTGTGGAACCATGGGAGCCATTGTACCATGATTCACACTGAGACTTGCGGGCTTGATTGACGACTCTGTACCCCGAGGATAAGATGGAAATCCATGAGCGATGTGGCCCATCAAATGCGGATCGTTGCGATCCAAGAAGCACTTGGAGACATGGGCACGGTAGATGGGTGGCTTTTCTACGACTTTCGCGGCAGTGATCCGCTCGCGTATCGGGTTTTGCTCCTGGATCCGACCCAACACGTCACTCGGCGATGGTACTATTGGATCCCTACGTCGGGAGAACCGGTCAAACTCCTTCACAGGATCGAACCGCATGTGCTGAACGAGTTACCAGGTCAGGTCCAGCAGTATGTCTCATGGGAACAGCAACGTCTGTTATTGGCCTCTCTGCTGCGAGGTCGGCGGCGAATCGCTATGCAGTACTCTCCGTTCAACGCTGTTCCGTATCTGTCCAGAGTTGACGCGGGTACCGTCGAGTTGATTCGCAATTGTGGGCCCGATGTGGTGTCATCAGCCGATCTTGTCCAACGATTCGAGGCAGTCTGGACTGATGATCAGCTGGAATCCCATCGGTACGCAGTGACGATGCTCAGGAACATCGTCGACGAGGCTTTCACCCATGTGGCGTCTTGTCTTACCAACGAACGTTCGCTATCTGAGTATGGCCTACAACAGTTCATTCTTTCGCGTATTCACGATGCAGGCATGACGACATCCCACGCTCCGATCGCAGCTATTGATGCTCATAGTGCCGACCCTCATTATGGGCCGACAGAGTCACGCTCTTCCCTCATCATGCGAGACACCTTGGTTCTGATCGATTTATGGGCGAAACAAACGATACCGGGCTCGGTCTATGGAGATATCACGTGGACAGGGTATACCGGAAAGCAAGTGCCAGCAAAGCAACACATGATCTTTGAGCATGTTCGGCGCGGACGCGATGCGGCATTGTCGTTTGTCCAGGATCAGGTGACTACAGGCCGATTTCCTTGCGGATGGGAAGTCGATGATGTCTGCCGTAATACGATTCGAGCAGCAGGCTACGGCGACTTCTTCATTCATCGGACCGGCCACTCGATAGGTGAGGAAGTGCATGGTAATGGAGCCAATATCGACAACCTGGAAACCCAGGACAGTCGTCGGCTCCTACCGAGAACTTGCTTTTCTATCGAGCCAGGGATCTACCTGCCGGGAGAATTTGGAATCAGAAGTGAACTCGATGTCTATATATCGGACCGAGAAGCCGTCGTGCATGGCTTACCACTTCAAACAGAAATCATGTCTCTTCTCTGACCTTTCATATTTGAAACGTCCTACTCTGATCCTTTCTTGACACCATGTCTGAGGGGCGGCTAGATTCACTCATCAAGCAGGATACTTCCGGTTCATGCGAGGCCGTACATGTTCGGCACAATGGGTTTCTCAGAACTCATTATCATTCTGGTCATCGTGCTGATCATTTTTGGAGCGGGCCGTCTTCCGCAGATCGGCGAGGGTGTCGGCAAGGCATTGAAAGGGTTTAGAAAAGAAGTCAATGAAGCGCCCCAACCCACTTCAGAGTCGGCCGAACAGAAGACCGATCAGTCGCAAGCCATTCGGACTCCGACACCTATTGCATCGCCATCGGCTCCGATTGCAGGATCATCGTCAGTAACAAGTAGGCCAAACATTCCCTATGCCCCTGGTCCGGAACTGACGCCCGGCACCACCGCCTCGTGGCTGTACAACACCAGCCCTCAGGCTCCGCAAACATCGGCCTCTTCACCTGATCATGCGTCAACACCTGCTTCTAACCAGGTGCTATCAATGGAGGAACGAGCTACAGATCCTCCTCCGAGGGCTCACGCTTCGTATCCGCCTTTGCCGTCTGGTTCCCAAGCAAAACCGACAGCTAAACGTCCTTCCGCCATTGTGAACAAAGATGCGGTGGCTCGCGTACAGGCGCAACAGTCCGCGCTCAAAGCCAAAACGCTGCAATCAGCAGCGGCAGTATCCCCTGATGACCTGCAGCATCTCGGTGAAGGCTTGGGAGAAGTCATGCGAACGTTCCGACAAGCCGTGACCGATGTCCGCAATAGCGTCGATCCTCAAATGAGTACGATTCAAGCCGAAATGGATGCGGCCAAAAAAGAAATCCAACAATCCATCGATGCGGCTAAAGAACGACCACCGGTGCAAGAGGACTCACAGAAATCAGCGTGATTCTCAGAGAGGGCTCCCTATTCCTTCAATCCCTTGCAAACTGACCGGTGAATAGATCATCAGTGGAGTTCAGTATGAGCAAACGTATTATAATGTAGCGGAACCTGTATAAGACCCTCTTTGGCGCATGTAGATAGAGTAGCGAATCTAACCCATTGTTTATCAGTGAGCTATTGATGCTTCAGAGAAACGAGAGTTCGTCAGACAGTGCTCTGTCTGCAGCTAAGGAAGGGATATAGTCATTTCCAATGAAAGCGGTTTAGCGGCGTCGGCTCTTGGAGAACGGACTATGTCAACAATATATAATAGCCTGGTAGAACAACCGTCTTAACGTAACATGCTGATGAAGGTAAACCCGCTCGTTCTACGCGGGGTTTCGACTTCGGTTCAAGGCCTCAACCAGTCCGACCAATTGCTTCTGTACTTTCTTATCCAACTCCACGAACTGAATGCCCATGCCTGGAAACAAAAGGTATCGCTCCGGTTTGTTGCGGACCCAGGCAACCTTTGCCTTCGCTTTCAGTTTATCCCATGGCCGATCCGGAAGAGCAAATTCAACTGTCAGCTCGGTACCTGGACTGAGAGGAGCACCACTCTCAATAAAGAGCCCACCGCCGCCGATTCCTCCCGTTAGACTGTCGAACTGCTTTCCTTCGGGCGTCGTATACCGGATCTTTAGAGCAAGAGGCACGCGGGGCTGTGTACGACAATGGGCGAACCGGGCATCTTCACCGTTGACAAGTACTCGCTCGATGATTGCGCCCCATGACATGCTGCCTAAAAGCTGGCCAGAGATGTCATGTACGTTGATCGTCTCTTTCTCATCGTCAACAATGAGAGATTTACCCTGGTGCTCTGCTGTAGAAACGACAGGAAACGCCATAGAACAATCCCTTTTCCCCTTTCTGGGTGGCGTAAATCAGGAACGGATTAGGCTGCTTGCCCCATATTTTGAATTGATTTCACTAATTCATGGATTCGATCGCGGACATCCTCGGCTATCTCAGTGAATCGTACCCCCATTCCAGGACTAAAGGTATATTGGTCGGCTTTCGGACAGATCCAGGCTATGGTTCCTTTTGCCGGCATCCATTCCTCCGATTTCTCCGGAAACGAGAACTCCATAGCCAATCTGGTCCCTACTGGAAGAGGGGTTTGGCTTTCGATAAATAACCCACCGCCGCCAATACCACCTGCTCGACTTTCGAATCGCGGCCCCTCTGGACTGTTGTAGCGCACTCGGAACGTGAGCGAAATGCGAGGCTCTGATCGGACTTCTTTTTGAATAGAGACCTTCCGGTGGTAGGCGAGAATTTGATCGATGACTGAGTCCCAGGACAGACTGCCTATTACATCCCCATTGACGCCCAACAAGACGACCATTTCACGTGCCACATCCAGTTCGATAATTTTGTCTTTGTGCCGAAGACTCGAAGAAACAGGGTATTTCACAAAGCCTCCATCCGAGAGATGCACGAGGCAAGTATAGCGCGACGTTCCTGATTGTCGAGAAAGACAGAAGATGCTAGGCAAAGAGAGGAAGTAACTATCCGGCTGGAAAAGGGACCGACTCGGCCCCGTACGGGTTATAAATTAGGGGGCCGTCGATCATTTATAGAATTTCTACAATTTTACGCAGTCTTAGCGTCTTTTTCATGCTCAAATATGCGCATCGGCGGGTTTTTGCCCAAGATTGCATCCTCCGTAATCATCACCTCGGCGATCTGTTTCTGAGAGGGGGCGTCGTACATGACGTCAAGCATCACTTCTTCCAAAATTGCCCGAAGACCCCTGGCACCGGTCTTCTGCGCGTAGGCTTTTCGTGCTACCGCTCCCAACGCTCCCTCCGTGAATCGGAGCTTAACCTTTTCGAACGACAGTAGCTTTTCGTACTGCTTGGTCAAGGCATTGCGTGGTTCGGTAAGGATACGGATCAACGCTCGCTCGTCCAACTCCTCTAACGTGGCAACAACCGGTAACCGTCCCACGAATTCTGGTATCAGGCCGTACTTCAGAAAATCTTCAGGCTGAACCTTAGCCAGTAGGTCACCTAAACGAATGTCGCTTCTTCCCCGAATTTCAGCCCCAAACCCCATAGCTTTTCGATTCAGACGCTGTTCGATGATCTGTTCCAAACCGACAAACGCTCCACCGCAGATGAACAAAATGTTGCTGGTATTGACTTGAATAAATTCTTGATGCGGATGTTTTCTTCCTCCTTGTGGAGGGACATTTGCGACCGTGCCCTCGATCAGCTTTAGCAAGGCTTGTTGGACTCCTTCGCCGGATACGTCCCGTGTGATAGAAGGACTGTCGCTCTTCCGACTGATTTTATCGATTTCATCGATGTACACAATCCCTCGCTCAGCCCGTTCCACATCATAGTCAGCGGCTTGCAGAAGCTTCAGAATGATGTTCTCAACATCTTCTCCCACATAACCGGCTTCTGTCAGCGTCGTGGCATCAGCGAGAGTAAAAGGGACGTCAAGGTACTTGGCCAAGGTCTGGGCCAAGAGGGTCTTCCCCGTCCCGGTCGGACCCACCATAAGAATGTTGCCCTTCTGGAGTTCTATATCATCGACCTCTTTTTCCTTTGACGAGATGCGTTTGTAATGATTGTGCACGGCCACGGACAGAATACGTTTAGCCCGTTCCTGCCCAATAACGTACTGATCGAGATGATGTTTGATTTCCGCTGGCTTCTTGAGTTTGGACGAAATCTCTTCTTTGGCTTCTTCCCAGTCCTCCGCAATGATGTCATTGCAAAGGTTGACGCATTCGTCACAGATATACACCGTCGGGCCGGCAATCAGTTTTCGCACCTCATCGCGGCTTTTCCCACAGAAAGAACATCGCAAGTGTCGGTCCATCTTTTCCTGCTTGGCCATGCACCCTCCTACGTTACTTGCCTTTAATCCCGTCTTTTGCCCCGTCCGCGGACTCGACCGTTTTCATAAATTTGGGTGGTCGTGTAATCACCTCGTCAATGAGGCCGTACCGCTTCGCTTCTTCACCGGACATGAAATAATCCCGTTCCGTATCATGCGCAATTTTCTCGATCGGCTGTCCAGTGTGTTTGGCCATAATTTCATTGAGGCGCTCGCGAATCTTGAGAATTTCCCGAGCATGGATGTCGATTTCTGTCGCCTGTCCTTGGAATCCACCCAACGGTTGGTGAATCATTACCCTGGCATTGGGCAGGGCGAACCGCTTGCCTTTTGTTCCGGCAGTCAATAGGAGCGCTCCCATACTGGCGGCCTGTCCGAGACAGATGGTGTTGATCGGAGGCTTCACATATTGCATGGTATCGTAGATGCCCAATCCGGCAGTCACACTGCCTCCCGGCGAATTGACATAGAGATTAATATCTTTCTCGGGATCTTCCGCTTCAAGAAAAAGAAGCTGTGCAATTACCAAGTTGGCAAACACATCGTCGATCGGGGCTCCCAGGAAAATGATACGATCTTTGAGAAGGCGTGAGTAGATGTCATAGGCTCGTTCGCCTCGATTAGTTTGCTCGACTACTATCGGAACCAACATATTGCTCACTTCCTTTCCTGGACAACTTCTGGCCGTACAATTCGAATGTCGAGCGCAACAATCGCGCTTATCCTTGAATGACCGCTTGGCGATAGACAACGTCCAGCGCCTTGTCGGCCAGGATCCGCGCGCGCAATTCGTCAACGGAATCCTGACCACCCGCCTGGATCATCTTTACGAGATCGGCCATCGGTACCCTGAGCTCTGTGGCTAGTCGAGTCACTTCATTGTTCAGATCATCCTGGCTCACCGACAAGCCTTCTTTCTCGGCGATGGCCTCAAGGATCAAGCCTGCTTTCACGCGGCGATTTGCCTCCTGACGATGCTCTTCGCGAATTTTCTTCAATTCTTCCGCATCTGGTGCAGGAAGAGAATCGGTGACTTTTCCACGCTGTCGTGCTTGTAATTTCTCCCGCACAATCGTGCTGAGCTCTCGTTCTACGAGTGTGTCAGGGAGATCGAAATGATGGGTGTCGATGAGACGTTTGAGAAGGGTATCCTTGTAGGAGTCTTCAATATCCTTCTTGAGTGCCTTTTCCATTTGGCCACGCAACTTGTCTCTTAACTCGTGGAGTGACGTGTATGGTCCGCAGTCCTTGGCGAACTCATCGTCAAGAGTGGAGAGTTTCTTCTGTTTGATCCCCTTTACGATTAGGTGAAAGCTCACCGTCTTTCCGGCAACTCGTTGATCCGGATGGCTCACCGGATAAGTCTGAGGAATCTCTGCAACATCCCCTTCCTGCCTTCCAATAAGATGAGCATCTATTTCAATCCCCAGCAAGGCAGCCTTTGAACCCACCTTATGTAATTGGCCTTCTTTCTTAGTCCCTTCGAGAGGAACCCCATCCAGAAACCCTTCTAGATCGACGATGGCATAGTCTCCTTCGGCTAAGGCCGCACCAGGCGGGGCCGCATCCAAGCGGGCCTGTTGTTCACGCAATACCTCCAAGGCACGGTCTACCTGGTCTTCCGCAACTGTGCGCTTATCGGCCTGGAGGGAAATGGGATTGGGGGACTTATAGTCGCGTAGTTCGATCGTGGGTTTGATTTCGACTGTCGCCGTGAAAGTAAATGGTGAATCTCTTTTGATTTTGACCCGATCCAGAGGAGGAATATCCACCACGACTGGGCTGATCCCGGCCTGTTTGATGGCTCGACCATAGAAATCAGGAACGAGCTTTCGAATGACGTCTTCTTCGACTGTTTTAGCATAACGCTTTTCTAAAATAGCCAAAGGGGCTTTTCCGGGTCGGAACCCTGGAATCTGGACCTGACGGTTGAGTTCCAAATACGCTCGTGAGAATTGTTGTGTCACCTCATCGGCCGGCACCTCGATTTTCAAAGCGCGTTTCATCGGTCCTAACTCAGTCACTTCCATTTTCATCGTCGAGATTGGACTCCTTGTTAAGGAATCGTACTACTATAAGTGGTGCGAGAGGGGGGACTTGAACCCCCACGGTTGCCCACGAGATCCTAAGTCTCGCGCGTCTGCCAGTTCCGCCACTCTCGCATGGGTAAGGAATGCCACGGAGCTGTCACCCTATTTAGATCTAGCTGTAGTAGAGTGACCGAGACTGCAAAAACACGCGATGTCGTATAGCGTTGTACCGTTGGACACCTGTAATGTCAACCCATACGACCGAGGGTGGCCTGTTCTTGGTACGAATGGAACAGCCGAGCTGTTTGGCGATCCTTGCTCACCGAAAACTTCGCCTTCAGTTCGCCGTGGTACACCAAGATGACCGTCTTGTATAGAGGAATTGCCTCCGCGAGGCTTAGAGGCTTAATGACAACGGAGACGCTGTTCACCTGTAATCCCCAAATGATAATGTCCGCTTTCACCAAGATAGAAATGTCCTCTTCAACGCGCGACTGTCTGCCTTCACCAGGAGGGCAGAATGGTCAGAGAGGACAGGGTCACGATGAATGCCAAGGAGTTGCGACGGGTCCATGTGATCCGTCAGGTGGTAGACAAGCAGCGGACGCAGGTGCATGCCGGAACGCTGTTGGGATTGACTCCA
>JAICUC010000335.1 GCA_025936075.1 Nitrospira sp.
ACGGGATGTCTTCCGTATTCCTCTGTATTTATCATATTACTATCAATAAGATATCTATATTATCTCAAGATTAGCCTGAAGTGCTCCTGCGGACTTGAGGGCTGAGAGTATCGCGACAAGGTCACGCGGCGTCACTCCCACTGCATTGAGAGCCCGCACCACCTCACCCAATGTCACTGTTTCATCCACCACCAGGAGCCGGGATTCCTGCTCCTTTATCTCCGTCTGCACATCCGGGGTGACGGTCGTTTGTCCAGCAGACGAGCCGATGAGCGGTGCCGGCGGCTGCGACACGTTCAACGTGTTTTTGACCGAGATCGTGAGATTACCGTGAGAGATTGCACATGTTGAAATCCGTACATGTTCTCCCAACACCACTGTCCCGGTTCGTTCATTGACGACGACTTTGGCTATAGAATCGACGGTCACATCGAGCCCCTCAATCGAGGCGATATATTCGACGATACGGCCCTGGAAAGCTTGAGGAATCGTGGCCTTGACGGATCCGGCATTCACGGCTGATGCACTGCCTTTCCCAAAGGCACTGTCGATGGCTTCGACTGTCCTGACGGCGGTCGTGAAATCAGGTTGCCGTAGGAGCACGGAAACCGTTTCCCACGAGTCAATGTTCACCGACACTTCTTTCTCGATGATGGCCCCCCCTGGAACCACCCCGGCCGCCTGGTGATTCTTGACCACCGTGGCCCCACCTGGACCGCCTGTTCCGCCGAGAAAACCACCGATTGAAACAGGTCCCTGGGCGACTGCAAACACTTGCTGATTCGCTGCTTTCAAAGGCGTGAGCAAAAGCGTCCCACCTTGCAGACTTTTGGCGTTCGCCATCGACGACACGACTGCATCCAGCGTCATCCCCGGTTTTGAGAATGGAGGAAGCTTGGCCGTCACCATCACCGAGGCGATATTCCTGGTCAGTAACTGGATGGGATTGATCACCAGATTCACGCCCATTTTGTTCAACATGGACATCATCGCCTGAATCGTGAACTGCCCGCCGATCACTCGGTCGCCGGTGCTGTCCAAGCCGACCACCAGCCCGTACCCGATCAACTGGTTTTCGCGCACCCCTTCAATCACACCGATATCCTTGATCCTTACCGCATCGGCGCTTGGGGGGACCAATAGACAACCGGTCAGTATCAGCGCGCTGAAAATCGCGGTAAGCCGTGTGATTGTGATCATGCGTTGGACCTATTCTCGCTACGAACGTTTTGAAACGGACAACTGTACCCTACGACCAAGTAGGAGGCGCGCCAGCCATCCCTGCTCAGACACTATTACTTTCGTCGAGCCGTGATCCATATCATCCGACACATGGAATCGCGTCCTGTTTCCGAAAGAGGGAGGATCAAAATCATCCCGTCGTACCACTCCGCTCTGCACCATCATCTGTAGAGTCCGGGGATTCAAGGGGCGCCGCTTAGCAATGCCTCTCCTCGTGGTCGTGCGCCTCTGCGAAGCCGCCATAACACAATCCCTCCTCAGAACGGATAGACCCAATCGAGAATGCGAATGAACCAGCCTGGTCGTTGCACATCGTCAAGAACACCGAGACCTGAATACTCGATTCTGGCGTCGGCGATGGCGGACGATAAAACCGTATTCCTGGTATCGACGTCGACTCGACGCACGATGCCGCCGAGGCTCATCAACTGTTTTTCACTGTTTACCGTCACTTCACGACGGCCTTCGTTACGAAGATCGCCGTTGGGAAGCACTTCGGTCACGATGGCGGAGATGGTTCCGGTCAGAGTTCCTTCACGACTCGTGGCACCTTTTCCATTAAATTTGCTGTTGGCGCTCGCGTCGATCCCCATTCCGCGTCTCGTTTCATCGCTGAATCGTATGCCCGGTATTCCGATATAACCCATCGCGCTGCCGACAAGACTATTTTTAATCGTCGATTCTCGTTGGGCCTCCGTATCAGCCGACTTCGATCCTTTGTGTTGTTCAACGATCTTTACTGTAAGGATGTCGCCAGTGCGCATTGCACGGAGGTCCTCATAGAGATAGGCCCGCCCGTTCTCTTCCTGCCACAGCGAACCGATCGTCTTCGGCGGCGGCAATGGAGCTACGACAACCTTGCTTGAAACATTCGGTGGACTCGAACATCCTTCAAGAAAACCCACGGCCACCATCCATAGACAATGCGCGGTTATTAAATGCAGGCGACTATTGCGCACGGCCTTCACCTCAACCTTCATCTCCGGGGATCCACAACCTCTCGGCACGTCGCTAAAATTCCACCTCAACGAGACTCGGAGCAACCACTTTGGCTCTCAGCTCCCTGCCGGAATCCAGATTGGCGACCATGACGGTCTGCCCGAGCTGCCCGTTCGATTTCGTCACGCCATAGGCACGAATCGACAGTCCACCTCGTCGCGCTTCGATGAGAACTCGATCACCCTTTTTGATGACCACTGGAAGCTTCACGAAGGCGGGACGCAATGGAATATCGGGCGGAAGAGGCCGCGAGGCGCTCTTTCCTATAACCTCACCTGGATCTGTCATGAAGGGATGATTCATCTGATGAACCTTCATTTCGACAGTCTTAAGATCGCCTCTATCGATCACTTCGTCGGCCCTCAAAAAGCGGGTAGCTACAACCGCATCGATCATCGCCGCAATATCGGCCACCACCTGGATCGTCTTCCGAGGTTTTCCATTCGCCACCGCCTCCACGTGAAATGCACGCCGTCCTAGGCCTTCTTCTGTGGGGTTTGGAATAATATGTAGTTCCACCATCCCACCGGGGATCATCACCGGATCAGCAGGGTCCAGGACCGTCACAGACACCGTCTTGACCTTGCCTCCCCACTCGCTCTCCAGATGCTTTTGAATGGCCTTCCCAATCAGATCGGGAGTGACCTCGCTGACAGCCGCTCGGGTCACAACGGTATCGGCTGCTCGATGAATCGGACTTCGGGACGCCGGCGGCATCGCGCGAGGCTCGCCACTAGGCCCCGCAATTGATGCCGTCACGTCAAAGGCGCCTGATAAAAGGAGCAGGATCACGATCGGTAAGAATCCAGACATGAGGTGCTCCTTATCGTCTGAGATTATTGGCAATGGCCATCATTTCGTCGGACGCCTGAATCGTCTTGGAGTTGATCTCGTAACTTCGCTGGGCGATGATCATGCTGACCATTTCTTCGGCAAGGTTGACATTCGAGCTCTCCAAGAATCCCTGCTGGATCATGCCGAATCCCGTCGTGAACCCGCCTGTTCCCTGTATAGGAGGTCCCGACGCGAAGCTGTCGATAAAAAGATTGTTTCCCATGGCGACCAAGCCGGAAGGATTGTCGAACCGTGTGATTTGAATTTGCCCCACTTGCGATGCCTGAGTGACTCCTGGAAGCAATGTGGAGACCGTGCCGTCCTGGCCGATATCCACCTTGAGTGCGCCGGACGGAATCGTGATGACCGGGTTCAGGAGATCGCCATCACCGGTCACAAGGTTGCCGAGGTTGTCCCGTTTGAAGGACCCATTTCTGGTGTACATGATCGTTCCATCGGGACGAGTCACTTGGAAAAATCCGTTGCCGTCGATCGCCAGATCCAGCTCATTGTTCGTTTGGCGCATATTGCCTTGGAGCCATTCTTTCGCCACCGTTGTGGGACGCACGCCGGCTCCCACCTGGATGCCGACGGGAAAGACCCCAACGTTCGACGCACTCGTGCCCGGAAGTCGCTGAATCTGATAGAGCAGGTCTGCAAACTCAGCGCGGCTGCGTTTGAAGGAATTGGTATTGACGTTGGCAAGGTTATGGGCAATGGTGTCGACATTGATCTGCTGAGCCGTCATTCCGGTCGCCGCTGTCCACATGGCGCGAATCATAGAATCCTCCAGAGCTGAAGAACTGATCGCAGATAGCT
>JAICUC010000402.1 GCA_025936075.1 Nitrospira sp.
GAACACGCGTGAGACGTCGCGCACATGGACGTAATTCCGCTTGAAAGAACTTTCAAACAAGACCACGAAACGATCATACACGGCTCGGTAGGTAAAATCGTTGACCAGCAAATCGATCCGCATGCGCGGCGACATCCCGAAAACCGTGGCCAAGCGAAAACTGATCGCGTTTTCCCGCTGCATGAGTTCCTCCTCGATGGCCACTTTCTCCTTCGCATAAATGGAAATCGGGTTGAGCGGCGACTCCTCCGTGCAGAAGTTATTCTTATCACCGGTCCCATAGGCGCTGTTCGTGGTCGGCATCAAGACTAGCTGCTGCTTCGATAGCAGTTTCAACATGAGAATGATGGCGTCATGGTTGACGGTTGTCGCGCCTACGGGGTCTTGGCTGCACATCGGCGCCCCCACCAGCGCGGCCAACGGAATCACAATGTCGGCCTTCTTGATCAATGGAGCCATGACGCTTTCAATGCGGATATCGCCTTTCAGCACCGAAAAGTTGGGCTGATGGCACACATGGTTGAGGCTGGCTTGCTTGTACATGAAGCTATCCAGTACCGTAATCTTGTGCCCCAACTGAAGAAGATCCGGGACCAGGGTAGAGCCAAGATAGCCCGCGCCACCGGTGACGAGAATGTTGTAACTCATCGACATACCCTCTTTGCTGTTTAATGAACAGTGCCCTGTCGGCTAGTTTGCCAACAGGGTTGGAGCCCGATGATAGTCCTCGGGCACTCCGATATCGATAAACGTCCCTTTGAATTCGATGCCGAACAATCGCCGACCGGCGGCGAAGGCGTGAGGAAACAGGTCGTCTTCCAAAGACAGCTTTTCATCCAAACCCGGAGCCCTGGATAATACACGTGGATGCACCCAATAGACGCCCCCGTTGGCGAGACGGGAGCCCTGCTCAATGCCGGACTTCAGCGACGTGATCCGTCCCTCAGGCGACATCTCGATGCCCATGTACCGCCCCTTATCACTCGTCCTGAACAAGGACAAGCACCAATCCGCGTCGTGTTCCAAAGCATAGGCATGGAATACGTTCCAATCCACCTCGAAGTAGGTATCTCCATTCAGAAGCAAAAACGGCTCTCGGCGGCCGACTTTCTCAGCGGCAGCCAGAAACCCACCGCCGGTCCCCAAGGGGCGTTCCTCGACGGCATACTCGATCTCCACCCCTTTGTAGCGAGGCCCAAAATGCTGCACGATGGCTTCATGTCGGTACCCCACGGACAACACGAATCGGCTGACCCCTTGGCTGATCCAATAATTGAGCTGGTATTCAAGAAAGGGGCGGCCGCTGATCGGCGCCATGGGCTTCGGAAGATCGGGCACGGCGCTGCGTAACCTGGTCCCGAGTCCGCCGGCAAGGATTATCGCCGAGGGCATGGGCCTCTCACGCGGAGTTTAGAACCTTGCACAACTCATCGATCTCCTCATCGCGCAGATCCGGATAGTTGCCGATGTAGAAACCGTAGAAGTGGACATGTTCGGTTTCCGGAAAGTGCAGGTGGTGATCGTTCGGAACAATGCCCTGCAAATACGGTTGGCGAATCTGATTGCCGCCGCCCGCACTCCCTCGTCGAAACTCGATTCCCGCCTCGCGCATCACTTTCATGAGCCGTTCGACCAATACCTTGTCTGGATGCTTCAGTATGAGATTGAACGCGTAATTACTCGATCCCTCGACCTTGAAGTCGATGCGGTACCTTGCAGAATCGATTTGCTTCAGAAATCGCATCAAATTTTCCGTTCGTCGCGTCACGGTACCATCCAGGCGCTTCAATTGGCTCCGGCCCAGGATGCCGCCGATCTCCGTATTTCTGGTGTTGTAGGCCGGGAATGCAAAAATAAAATCAGGGTTCAATTCCGGATGCGTTGATCGATAAACCTCCAGGACCGTGGGGTCATCGGCCTCTCGAACCATGCCGTGAGACCGCAACATGCGCGCTTGTTGGTACACCTCCTGATCGTTCGTGCAAATCATTCCTCCTTCAATTGTGCTCATATGGTGCGCATAGTAGAAGGAGAAATTCGATATCCACCCGAAACTTCCCAACTTCCGGCCATTGTGCGTGGCCCCATGAGACTCACACACGTCCTCGATCAGTGGAACACGTCGTTGCTGCAATTCGGTCAACAGCCGATCCTCCAATCCGTCGAAGCCTTGCACGTGCGTCAGGAATACCGCTCGGGTCCGTTCGGTGAGGGCGGCACAAATTTTGGCAGGATCCATCCCCAAGGTCCGAGGATCGATGTCTACGAAGACCGGCTTGAATCCATTTTGCAGCACCGATGCGATATCGGACACCCAGGCCAACGGAGGAACGATCACCTCACCGCCCTCCGGGTAACGGATTTTCAGGACGGCCATCGTCAAGAGATTGGCCGAGGCTCCGGAATTGACGAAGACACTATGCTTTACTCCCAACCAGGCAGACCATTCGGCCTCAAAGGCTCGCACATTCGGACCATGCGTCAGGATCGGATCTTCCTGTTTGAGATGCTCGATCACCGCATCCAGATCTTCACGAAGAATGTTGTTGCGCATTAACGGAAATTTCATAGGCACCTATTCACAGGATGCTGAAAAAGCCCGCCAGCGGCGTTCTCGCATCGCTTAGAGGCTCAACGTACCGAAGCGTACGCCTCGCCCCTTCGCTCGCTGCGGTCTTGCTGGACAGCCTTTTTGAGCATCCTGAAGTTATTCTAGCGTTAGCACCATACGGATAATTGATCAAAGGGGCTGTTCGAACTCAGGAGGACATGACAGGAAATCAGTACACGAGTTAATGAGCAAGAGTTCCAAAAGCGGCGAACAATCGCCCGGTAAGATAATAGGTCCCTTGAGCGTCTCCCACATGCTTGCGTCGCAAGAAATCGTTCAGGA
>JAICUC010000299.1 GCA_025936075.1 Nitrospira sp.
ACGGTCCCCTTGGCGTCACGCGCCTTCACATACGTCAGAGCGAGAAAGACCGCCGCTGCAGCGCCGCGGTTAACCGGCTGAAGGAGCACCATGCCTGAAGGTCGCTGCCCCAGTTGCGGCCAGGCCTCCCATGCGTGCTGCCGTGCGATCACAGTCATCTTCCGTTCCGCAGCAGTAAGCCGATCGGCCCGATCCAGCGTGTGCTGGAACAATGACCTAGTCCCGACAAAGGTACAGTATTGCTTTGGTCTTGGGTGGCCCAACCACCGTTGGACAAATGGCCTGAGCCGCTCACCCTCGCCCTTGGCCAGGACAATCGACCAGACCCGATCACTGTTCTTTGCATGATCGCCCATCTCTTGCTTCATTCCCATCTTCCCTTTCCCGACAATCGCTCGGTCCAACTTCGCCGCTCGAGTTTCCAGGCGACGGCTTTCACGAAACATTCCGAGCGCGATTGAACGATCTCTTTGCCTTGCAATCATCGCAGTACGTAGGCGACAACCACAAATTATCGGGGATCACATGATGCCTGGCGCGATACGTCTCGACATCGATCCAATTTCCCTGTCCGACTTCCCTTCCTTCATCATCGCGAACTTTCCCACAGAAACAACAGTTGGGAACGAGAACGTGCATGGCAATTTCCTCTGTGGCTGAGATCTCCCTTTCGGCTCATTGAGTCAATCGCGCTAAATATTTGGTTCCCAGAATACTGGGGTCACACGTCGAGCAGCTCTGCTCGAATGATCGACTTGACGTTCACTGTCTTGTTCATGGAAAGGTCCTTGCTGATGCCGATCGCTTCGGCATCCAATGGCGTCTCAGCTCCCCCGGCTGCTCTCCCGAAGATCGAGTGCATTGACAACCCACCCTATGAGCAGGAAGGTTTAGCGTAGGACCCCTCAGCACGCTATCAGGGTGAGCATGATTGCGTTGTCGTCCACTCGTGTCCCGCGTTGTCCTCGTCACAACGACAAGAATTCGGAGAGGAGCACGAATGGAATATGAAAAGGAGGGGGAGCGACTACACAATCTCGTGTTGGACGGCGTAGCGCATGAGCTCGGCGTTGTTCCTCAGGTGGAGCTTATCCAGAATTCTCGTGCGATAGGTACTGACCGTAGTCGTCCCGAGGCACAGGCAATCGGCGATTTCCGAGACGGTCTTGCCTGAGGCAAGAAGGCGCATCACTTCGTACTCGCGATCCGACAACCGCGCGTGCGGCGCCTGATCGGTGCCCTGATGAAGCAGCAGCACCAGTTTCTCTCCGAGGCTGGCGCTCACATATCGTCCGCCCGCCAGCACTTTCTGAACGGCTTTCACCAGTTCTTGAGAGGTGCTGGCCTTCATGAGATAGGCATTGGCGCCGGCTTTGAACATGCGAACGGCATACTGATCTTCCGGATGCATGCTTAGTATGATGACGGGTAGTTTCGGACGTTCCGCCTTTACCCGCTTGAGGGCTTCGCCTCCGGCGGTGCCCGGCATTCCGATATCCAAGATGAGAAGATCCCACATTTTCTGCCGGACCAGCTCCAGCAGTTCGTGGGCGTCGCCGCATTCTCCGGTCGTGACGGGCCCTAGCTCATGGGAGAGCAAATCCTTGACTCCGCGCCGGAAGAGCGAATGGTCGTCCGCAATCAATACTTTCAGCATAGAGAAGCCTCACCGCTGACAACAAGCAATTCCTTCGCTGAACAGCCTTCGAGCTTCCCGCTGTCTCTCTTTGCTATCGCCTGTCCTCCATGTTCAACGGCAATTGCAACATCACTGTCGTGCCCTTCTCGGGCCGCCCCGCAATCTCGATCTGCCCGCCGAGACTCGCCGCGCGTTCGCGCATTCCGAGCAAGCCGAATGAGCGGGAATCGGATAGCTTTTCCGGTGAGATACCGATTCCGTCGTCGTTCACTTCAAGTTGAAGATAGCCGTTCACCTGTTCGAGGCGCACGCGGACGGCGGTCGCTTCGGCATGACGCACGACGTTCGTGAGCGCTTCCTGGCAAATACGGAATACAGCCGTGACCAGCGGCTTGGGGAGCGGAATGCGCTCCTCCGTAGCTACACAGGAACAGCGGAGCCCGCTTCGTCGTTCCAAATCTTGACACTGCCATTCTACCGCCGCGGCCAAGCCGAGGTCGTCCAGGATTCCCGGCCGCAATTCCGCCACCAGGCGCTGCACCAACGCAATCGTGGCATCCACTTCGGCGGTCATCGAACGAATCTTCTTTTCTATTTCCTCGAAAGGGATAGACGGCCAGCTCATGAACGACCTTAGCCGTGCCAAATCGAGTCTGAAGCAGGTTAAGCGGACACCCAGCTCATCGTGTAGCTCCCGTGCAATCCTGGTCCGTTCCTCTTCACGTACCGATTCCAGTCGCTGGGAGAGCTTCCGGACGCGGTCCAGCGTATCCCGCAACTGTCTCTCCGCCCGTTTGCGCTCGGTGATGTCATGCGTGACCGCCAGGTGTTCTGTTTCGCCGGAGACGGGGTTGTGGAACGGGGCTGCATGGGTTTCCATCCAGCGGCGCGTGCCTTTGAGTCCCTGAAGTTCGTACTGGAGCGTGTGCGATCCGCCGTCCAGGACGGCGCGATGCATGTCGATATAGGCGGTCCGATGTTCGGGAACGATGAGGTCGAATACACACCGGCCGACCACCTCATCCTCGCAGTCTGCCTCGATCAGTTTCAGGCCCACCGGGTTCATCTGCAGCAGCGTGCCGTCCGCCGCCACCCGTTTGATGCATCCCGGTCCGGTAATGAGCATGAGTGAAATGAGCGATTCCTGTTTGGTCCGTTCCTCCTCCGCCCGCTTGCGCTCGGTGATGTCGCGCACGAACGCACAGTGGTATTCCTTACCTTCGTGGATCAAAAAATTGACACTCACCTCGATGGGGATCAACCGGCCATTCTTAGTCCGATGGACCGTCTCAAACATCATCGTCCCGCGCCGCTGGGTTTCTTCCCAAAAACCCGGCCACATGTCCGCCTGAAAATCTGGATTCAGATCGTGGACGGTCATGGCGCACAACTCGTCTTTCGAATAGCTCAGCATGCGGCTGGCCGCCTCGTTCACATCCAAAATCTTGGCCTGCGAATCAATCCAGTACACAGCGTCGGCGGCCCGCTCGACCGAGAATTTTGTCAGCCGCAGGAGCTCCTCCGCCCGTTTGCGTTCAATCGCAATGGCGGCGAGGCGCGTAGCCACGTCGACGAGTCGCAAGTCCTGCCAGTTGGGCTCCCGCACGTCGGGATAATACATGGCGAACGTGCCGAGCAATCGGTCTGCACTGGAGAGGATCGGCGTGGACCAGCACGCCCGCAGGTTGTGTGACAGTGCCAATGGGGCGAAGTTTGCCCACAGTGGATTGTTTGCAATGTCCGATACATACACCGGCCGACGCCGATAAGCGGCCGTGCCGCACGAGCCGGCATTCGGGCCGATGGCTATGCCGTCAATGGCCTGGTTGTACGTCTCCGGCAGACTCGGGGCTGCACCGGATCGAAGATGAATTCCGTCTGCATCCATGAGGAGAATGGATGCCACCATCCGAGCGGCCGATTGCTTCTCAATCATCCGAATGAGCGCCTCAAAAGCCGACGAGAGAGGAGCGTCCTTGACGATGAGTTCGAGCACGCGCTTCTGGTCCGCTTCCAGTTCATCATATTTCTTGCGGTCGGTGATATCCATGACGGAGCCGATGTATCCGAGGAATCGGCCCTCGCCGTCCACGCGCGGCGCCGCGACATCTATGGCCCAGCGATATTCTCCGTCTTTGCGCCGTAGCCGGTAGTCGAGCCGAAATGGTTCCCGTTCGGCATTGGCTGCGGAGAAAATATCGCGCGCCGCCGTTCGGTCATCCGGGTGTACGGCGTCCAGCCAGCCGAACCCAAGGCCGGTTTCCGGTGTTTGTCCGGTGAACTCGTACCAGGATTTGCTCACGAAGCTACAAGAAGCATCTGGCTCAGTCATCCACACCATGACCGGCGCATTGTCAGCCAGCTGGTGAAAACGGCACTCGACTTCGCTGACCGTCTTTTCCATCCGCGCGAGTTCGACGGCGTAGCGCAACGACCGGGTCAGGAGAGGCCCGCTCATCTGACCTTTTACGAGATAGTCCTGCACTCCTGCCTGAGTAAGCCGCACTGCCGGCACCTCGTCTTCGAGCTCCGTCAAGACGACGAGCGGCATCTTCTTCGCGGCGGCGCGCACCTGGATGACCGTGTCGAGACCTTGACTATCCGGCAATGCGAGATCCAGCAACACGGCATCAAAGTTCTGTTCGGTGAGGCGGCTCAATGCGGCAGACAGCTGTCTCTCGTGCACCACCTCGAATCGGCAGGTCCTCGCTTTCGCCAGGTATTCATTGAGCGCTCGGACATCGTCGGGGTCATCTTCGAT
>JAICUC010000408.1 GCA_025936075.1 Nitrospira sp.
AAGGGTCCGCAAATCCATGAGGGTCTGCGTCGTTCCCTCGACGAGATACATGAACACTTCACTGAGCCCCGTACTGACCGGGCCGAGTACAGGTTCAGCGCTTTGCGGGAGACTGGATCGCGCTCGAAGTATTCGTTCCAAGACCAGTTGCCTGGCGAAATAAATGTCCATTGTATCTTCAAACGCGACCGTGATTACCGAGAGCCCGAATCGCGACACCGACCGGAGCTCCGTTTTTCCGGGCAAATTCGTCAACTCCATCTCCAAAGGAAATGTCACCAAGCGTTCGATTTCCGGAGGAGCCAGAGAGGACGCTCGGGTGATCACTTGAACTTGGACGGGCGTCACATCGGGAAACGCATCGATCGGCAGATGGTGGAATGCCGCCATGCCGCCGGCAATAAGTCCGAGAATAACCAGGAACACGAGGAGTCGTTGCTCTAACGCCGTACGGATCAGCCGTTCGATCATAGCGGGTCTCCCGCCGGCATCTGCTCCCGGAGCGTCTCGGATTTCAGCGCGTAGCTCCCCTGCGTCACGACCTCATCTCCGACAACCAGCCCGGTGATGATCTGAACATACTCCGTTGAGGTCTGACCGAGGGCCACCTCGCGGGGTTCGAACCGACGCGGTCCTCGCACGACAAAGGCGACCTGTCGGTTGCCCATCTGCTGCACAGCCGCGCGCGGGACGCTCAAGACAGATTGCTCGTCCGTCAGCAAGGTGATCTCGGCGAACATTTCCGGGCGCAATCGACCATCGAGGTTGGGCACCTCCGCACGTGCCATGATCGTCCGGGTGGTCGGATCGATCACGGCGCCGACATAGGTAATGCCCCCTCGAAACGTCGTGTCCGGATAGGCCGACACCCGCAGTTCGACGGTGAGGCCGGTCTTCAATCGACCGGCCTGTTGTTCCGGAAAATCGGCGCGCACCCACACGGTCGAGAGGTCCGCCACTGTGAACAGCATCTTATTGGGATCGACGACTTCGCCGATCGTTGCATTTCGTTCAATCACTTCACCGCGAAACGGCGCTCGGAGAAAAACTTGCGCGACTTCGGCATGAGGCAAGGTCTTGGCTGCCAGACGCCGGATTTCACGCTCCGTCATGCCGAGCAAATGCAGTTTTTCCTCTGCTTCGTGCAAATCCGCACGCGCGTTCTCATAGTCGGCCTCGCGCCGTTGATGTTCACCCGCGCCGATTGCGCCGCGATCCAACAGCGCTTGGGCCCGTTCGAGGGATTTTGTCGTCACAGCCAGGGCATTCCGCGCTTTGCGATATTCCAGTTGAGCCTCTCCAAAGGCGGGGCTATCGAGCAAGAGAAGCCGGTCCCCTTCTTTCACTCGGTCTCCCAAATCGGCATACACGGCCACGATACGGCCCGGAACTCTTGCGCTGAGGTGTGCCAATCGATTCTCATTGGCCAAAATCTTCCCGGCCTGGGCTTTGAGAGCGGTCCGGATCGGTCGGAGAGCGACTCGTTCTGTTTGAAGGTGGGCGAGGGTCGGACTTCCTTCCGGCAATTCGAGGATACCGAGTTCCACATGAGATGCCGTAGCCGCCGGAGGCGGCGGCTTCGGAGCATCCTCTTGCTTTGACTGACACGACAGATGGACCGTGGCGATGAAAAGTAACGGAATGATCAGGAGAGAACCCGACGAGGCGCGCATGACACAGTGAATGCTCATGGCAATTCTCCCACCGCCCGCTCCAGCCGGGCCAACGCGATGGAATGATCGGCTTGCGCTTGGGCATATTCGAGCAGGGTCTGGCGAGAGACACGCTGCGCGTCGATGACTTCGAGCAGGCTGGTCGCTCCATGGCGGAAACTGAACTGGGCGATGTCGAGGGCTTCTTGAGCTTGATGCAGAAGCCCTTGTTCAAAAACCTTCATCTGCGCTTGAGCGGTCTGCATGTCTTGAAAATGTTGGATGATGGTCTGCTCCAGTTCCTGCTGTATTCGATCCCGCTCCGCCTGCGCTTCCCGATGAGCGCCCATCGCCGTCCCGATTTCTCCCTGTCGGCGATACCAGACCGGCAACGCCACACTGAATCCTGCCGTGACGGATTCATCGCCGGCTTCCCGATGATACTGGCCGATCACGGAGACATTCGGAATGCGCGACGCGCGTTCGTGCTCGATCGTGTATTCGGCTTGCTCGACCGCTTTCTGCTGTCGGCGAAGCGCGGGCTGTCGCTCGAGTGCCTGATTCACCAGTGCGTGGAGTTCCAAGCCGGCCCTCGCTGTTTCAAATTCTCCTTGGACGGCAAATGATTCTCCCATGGCCTTGCCTGTCACCGTATTGAGTTGCGCGCGAGCGACGAGGAGCGCATGGTCCGCTCTCGCCAGGTCTTTTCGAGATTTCTGGAGTTCGACGGTCGCTTTGACCAACTCGAATTTCGGCGCCTCCTTGGTACTCACACGCGCGCTCACCAACTTCACGAGGTCTTCGACCGTCTTCAGATTTTCTCCCGCAAGCCGTGCATCCTGTTGCGCAAAGAGCAATCGGAAGAACGCGCCTTTAACGTCGGCCATGACCGACACTTTTATATGATCGAATCCGGCAAGAGCGCCCCCTACGCCTGCCTCAGCGGCGCGCTGTCTGGCCGCTCGCTTGCCCAGCCACTCCAACGGCTGCTCCACCGTAATAGTCCGTTCGGCGATGGAGACACCGGTTCGAGGATCGCGGATCGATCCTCGGCCGATGGACCCGGTGATGGTGGGATTGAGATAGGCGCCGGCCGTAACTCGTTGATTCCGGCTTTGTTCCAAGGCTGCTTCCGCGCCCTTCATCTTGGGGTTGTGTTG
>JAICUC010000128.1 GCA_025936075.1 Nitrospira sp.
TACCATTGGCCGTATCGAGCACCATCGGCACAATAACGTTATCCAAATAGGATTGCAGGTTTGTTACTGCCATTCCGCAATCAAGCGCGATATCGACAAAGGTCGATGCCAATTTCACCATGAAACTGCCGACAACCCCTCAGGCAGTATTGGCTTCATCGCGCAGAAAATTAAATGTTTCCTGAAGCCAGTCTGAACCACCTGAGATAAGTCTCTGTGCAAATTCGTTGATATCTAACGCTAGCGGTTGGAGGAGCGGTGCCAACTTGGATCCAATCGCCGCACCGGGCACAAGAGCCAGCATCATCTCCGCTTGGACGCGGCGGTCTTCGGAGCTGATCGAAGTATCTACAGTCTGCACCGCACTCGATACCCAGTCGCGCAGGTTATTAAAAAGCTCTACATGCTGACCTACCTGGAATTCCAACGCGTCACTCAGCATGGCGCCAAGAAGTGATGCGGCATACGCTGTACCTGTCGCGCCCGGTGTCACAAGTGCGGTCGCCCTTGCGATAGCTCCCCAGTCATATTTCCGTAAACAGGCGTACCACTCATCTGACATTTTCCCGGCCGCATACAGATGGGTAAACATGGCCTGCGTGAAGGCATTAATTTCGCTGGGATCACCCAGTGAGAGTCCTGCAATGATCCCCGCAGCAAGACGAGGCCCAGATTCCAGCAACGAAACGTCCTGATCATTTAAGATGCGACCAAACATCGCTGCGATCTGCTGCACATTCTGCATCGGCAGATATTCAATGGGTCGTGCGACTGCTGCCTCAAACTCCACGCCGGGCAGCAAGAACGGATAGAAGCCCGTCTCAATGCGATGCGCCGCGAGAGGATCCAGCAGAAATGGTTCGCCGGTATCAGGATCAATTTCCGTCGCATGGGCATTGAGCATATAGGACGTACCGCCCGTGTGCCCGACACCATTCAGGCTGCCGAGACGACTAACAATGTCTCCTTCTGTATAGAAATGGGCGTTGGAGCCGATGTCGGCTAGCACGCTAGATTGATAGCCACCTGTGTTCTGTTCAAGCCCAAGGACCCCACCGAATCCATTGAAGGTGGTAAGGGTTACATTGGCTTTGCTGAAACCAGTCAACCCTTGATGAGACAGAACGTATTCATAGGCCGCATACTGCGCCAGTGCGCCACCAAGACTTTGGCCGGTGAAGTGAATTTTGCCTGTAAAGGCTTCTCCTGGAGGCGCGAGGCTGTCAAGAAATTCAAAAACTAGGTCTCGGCCGGCGTTTGCAGTATTCCATTGATTCCAACCCAGGTATTGACTATTCGCCACCCAATCTTGAGGGTTCAGTCCATCAGTGCCTCGAATAGCGACAACCACTTCATTCATTTGTTGATTCAGGTAGGCAATGAAGCCGAAGCCGGTATTAGGGTCGACTCTTTGTGTAACTTCAAAGAAACCAGCAGCAACGGAATATTGGGGCGCAACTCCATAAGTTGTATCAATAAGCGCCGATAGCGTACTGCCCGATGGTACAGAATGCTTGCTGGTAAAATACGCCGCATCTGCGGCCAATAGAGCGAGCTTCGCAAGATCATTGAGTCCTGTCGGTAACGCCATGGCCTATTCTCCTTTACCCGCGCAAAGGTCGATCATTTTCAGAGTTCGAGTCCCTGGCTTCCCTGCCAATAACGAGCGAAAACTATCTGCTCCGGCTTGCGAGTGCAGTACGTGCACAAACGCCACCTTACAACCATCAGGCGAAACGGAAATGTTTCTTGTAAGGCCTTCGATAAGACGGACAGGCTTATTTCCTTGAAGAAAAAGGTATCCGCCCGTCGTGCCTACTTGGTTGTATGCCCCTGATCCACCGGCAGAGAAGAGCCCTTTTTTTGTGAGGCTGTACTGACCCCACCCTAACTTTTCCCATTGTTCACCCGTAGGTTTTAGAGCATCGGAGACTGTCCCATTTGGTTTCAATTGCCAGATATGAGTGGCATACGTTGTTTCTTCATGACGCTCCAATAAATAGACATCCGCGAATTCAAAGTAACCGAGATGGAACCGTACTTGTTCTCCCGTAAAAGGAAGCTTCTTCGGGTTCTGTTTGGGCGGATACAAAAGAATCGGGCTAGCTTTTGAGGGATCGGCCCGCGACGGTAACCCAAAGTCTAAATACCCGTGTTCCTCAAGAAGCCCCCAACGCCTATGCCCATCCTGCACAGCCCATTCTGGTTGTTCTTCGTGTAGTCGGCAGCTTGTGCCATTGAGCCAAACTTTTCTTTCTTCTTTCCGTTGTTGTGCGCCTCCTAAATTTCCCGTTACCACATTCCAAATGTTCTGACCGGGCTTGGCTCGCTGCTTGAAAACCACTGTTCCTCGAAAGACGCAGAGCCCTACTTGACCATCAATGTTCCAATACTTCGTGACCTTGTTTTGCGGTATGTCCCAAATGAAAAGTCCTGTCTCTCGAATCTCGTGGCCATCGTCAGAGCTTTTCTGACCAAACTTGCCCATTTCATAACCGTGAAATATCACATGCTCATTATCGATCCACCCAAGCTTGGCTTCGGCTGCCGGAAATTTTGAGTCAAGAACTGGATAACGCGATTCTTCACATACCGCCAACTGCGGGCTAATCACCATCAATAACAGCACAAAGATCCACACAAGCTTCCGCTTCATATCCCTCCTCGTGATCGAGTCACGACTGATCTGACCTACGCTTTCTTGTTTGGCTTCTGAGCTGTGCTTAAGCTCCCCAACACTTGCTGAATCTGCTTTTGCAGCCGAGTGAGCGAGCCGACGTCCATCGCGACACGGGTGACAAGGTGACCCTCCAAGCCTTTTGGTGCCGCTTGGCCGTCCTTCGCGGTCTTTGCGACAGCAGCGAGAAGCGCCGGTTCGATGAATCCGAAATCGAGATAGGCAATACCTTGTGCAATACCAACATTTGTATAGTTCGCCGCGCGCGGGTGCGCGGAGGACTCGGAATGTTTCAACCGGACGTTCAGCGCAATGGTGGTATCTTTGGATTCGCCCATACATTCACCCTCCTTTGTCGCGGATGAGAGATCGAAAGAATGACAATCGTATACAAACTCGATGCATTCGCCTTCCTAACAAATGTGCGTGAGTCTAAGAAGCCGGCGGATGGCTGTCAAGAATCCCGACGCTCTTGTCCAGCTTCTCGGTCCGGCGGATGGAATCTGCACGAAAGTGCCGAGGGGTTGTAACTAGCCGAAGGAGGGGGATGGCCCGAGAAATGGTCTCAATACTGTTGTAAATTCCTGTGAGAATTGTGTGAGTCACTCAACGATTTCGAGATGGTCTTGTATAGCTAGTGAGGGCTCAACAATGAAACTGGACGGACATACCGATACGGATTCGTGCCTGGCTGTGCTACACTGGGACCATGTCAGATTCAGCCCCGCTCCAATCTACCTGTTCGCTTAAACTCCTGCCCGCATATCTGGGAACAACCTCGATTGAGGAGGCCGTTCAAACGGCACGGGGCCGACGGATACTCTGGCTGGAAATCCTTTTGAATGATCAACTTGATCTCTCCCCGTGGCAGGCAAATCCAGCGGTACAAGAGGCTTATCGTACGGCCTGCCGCTGGTACACACAGTACCGACGCGTACTCACCTATCTCTTCGACCGTGCCCCTCTCCCGCTCGACTCCGGTCCGATTGATTTTCGTCAGTATCGAACGTTTGCCGAGGCGGTCTACTTTGCCTATGCTCACCGCTGAGCATCTCATCGATCTTCTCACCAGGTACATTGCGGAACGCGGTGAATCAATCGATCTCCTTCTCGTCGGTGCGACTTCGTGTGCGTGTGTTGTCACCTGTTGACTTTGTCATTGCGAAGCTTCGACGCGGGATAGATGTCGATCTCGATGATGCCTTGCTAGTGGCTCACCACCACCACATCTCCGCCGACTCCATTCAGGCCAGCGCGCGAGCCGCTCTTGCTGCATCTCCGCAGGACACCGCGCTCTTTTTGTTTCAGAAAACGATCGATCTCTTTTGTAAGAGCCTCACATCATCAGCGCACCAGCGGATGTAGCTGCACAACGCTGAGGGGGGTTGTTTTTTCTCTGTGAGGCGTACAAAATACCGCCGCGCTATTCATGCTGATCCAATCATCCACCCTCACTATAAGAGAGGCATAATCGTGAGTCTGCAAAATCTTCTCCGGCTTATTGTTGCAGCGGGTGTGTGCGGTACCGTGGGCCACGTCTGGGCGTATGACGCAAGTCCGAACATCAGTAGCGGCGTGGACGCTTGCGCCAACGTCATCTTTTCTGCCTTCACGCCTCCTCCCTTCTCCGTGGATAAGAATAATGTCGCGGTGGCCCCGAACTCAGAGTTTTCCTTCCTCGCCTCCAAAACAGCTCTTTCTCCAAGCATCACCGTGAAGATCAAGGAAGAAAAGGTCCCGATCACGGTGACCACGATCAATAACGGGTTCCTGGTCAAAGGAAAACTGCCTCCCAGCATCAAAGGCAGCTACATCCGGCTCGATATTTTCGCCAAAGGGGCCAATGATTGTGACAAGACCGACGGTTGGTTGCTGAAAGTAGGCAACTGACTGTGAGCGGGACGATGTGGGCGGGTGATTCCCCGGCCCACGTCGCGGCCCGGTACTTAATCACCCTCAAGGCTCTTCTTCTTCGACCGACTCAATCGATTTTTGCAGCGCCACCACAAAGGCCTCCGGCTGAGACAAGGCGTTCTCGGTCAATTGGAATTCACTGACCAGCACACCGTCTTTATCGACCAGCAGGAGGCGATAGCCCGCTTTCACAAGATTCCTCCGTTCCACTCGGCAGCGACATGAGAGCCTTCCGGTCTCATTCGATTCAGAAATCTCGCAGTAGGGTCAAGATGAACGCAGGTTAGAACGGAAACCGAATACCCAACTGGACTTCGTTTGGGATGAGGTTTTGTCCGAGCAAGCTTCTCGATCCGACGTTCGAGGAACCGGAAGAAGAGGATAATGCGGACGGCGCGGCATTGAGCGCACGATCGAGCTCCGTCGCATAGCCGCCACCAAACCCTGCTCCGATATAGGGAACAAGCGTCTGCCCTCCTACTGAAATCGGTTTCGACACAGTCGGAATGTTTCGCAGCACGAATCCGTTCTCCGCCGGCACGGCTGCGGACGGCATCGGCTTCACTGCGACTTCTGTTCCGGTGAGAGTCGAAGAAGTCATCGTGGGGGGCGTTGCCTGCCCCATCGAAGAACGCTCGTCTCTGGTCGTGCCTGCATGGGAGATCGACCAGCACACACTCACGCTCATCGCGAGACCGATCCCAACCGACCATCTGATGATACGAGTGTGAGACATCGCGTTTACCATAACAACTCATCCGTCGCCTATTCAAGCGGCGATGCCGGTGTCACGGCGTCCGCTGACAAGGCGTTGACCGACGTGTGAATCCGATGGGCTCCTTCGTCAGACTCGTGCTTTCAGAGTTCATCTATTTCCTTGGTGAGTGAGACTCGCCACGATATGGTAGGCGCTACGCATCGACGAAACACATCATCGAGGCCCCGCTATGCGATCCTATGACATGGTCGTGGTCGGCAGTGGACCAGCCGGCCAGAAAGCGGCCGTCCAAGCGGCGAAACTATCCAAGCGCGTGGCCATCATTGAGAAGGCGACGCAGTTGGGCGGGACATCCCTCAATACCGGGACTTTACCCAGCAAAACCTTGAAAGACACGGTCGAGTACATTCATGGATTGGGACGGCGAGGATTGCACCAATTGGGCGCCGAACTTACCAGCCGGCTGACGCTTCCCGACTTGATGACACGCAAAGACCTGGTCATCAAGACCGAAGTTGCCGTGATCACCGATCAGTTGCAGCGCAACGGCATCGAGGTCATTCAAGGCATAGCCGGCTTTGTCGATCCACATACCTTGAGCGTGATGCGATCGGATGGGCACGTCGATCATGTCCATGCTTCGACGATCATCTTAGCCACAGGGTCACGACCCCGCCGTCCCGCAGAGATTCCCTTTGACGATCTGATCGTGTGTGACTCGGACTCGTTTCTCCGCACGACCAAGAACCCCGTCAGCATCATCGTCATCGGCGGAGGGATCATCGGAACAGAATATGCCTCGATGTTAGCCGCCTTCGGGATCAGAGTCACCCTCATCGATCGACGGACTCAGCTGTTGCGATTTTTGGACCAAGAAATCGTGCAAGCCCTCGACTCCCAGATGCAACAGAATGGGGTCGTGATGCGGCTCGGTCAGGACCAACTGGACATCTCCCTGAATGAGGCCGGACGTCCCCTGGTCCAGCTTCAAGATGGCGACATCATGACAGCCGACATGGTGCTCTACACGATGGGTCGAGTCGGCAACACAGAGGCGTTGAATCTCCCCGCCATCGGCCTGACCACCGATCAACAGGGGCAACTCGCGGTCAACGCCAGGTACCAAACCGCCGTTCCCCACATTTACGCGACGGGCGACGTTATCGGCTTTCCCGCGCTCGCCGCCACGGCGATGGAACAAGGCCGCCTCGCCGCCTGCCACGCGTTTCACGTCTCCGAGGGACACGATATCAAGGTGATTCCATACGGCATCTACAGCATTCCCGAGGTCTCGATGGTGGGCAAAACCGAGGAGGAACTTGCGGCCACCGCTATCCCCCACGCCACGGGGAGGGCATTTTTTCGAGAAATGGCGCGTGGCCATATCAGCGGCGATCTCCACGGTCTCTTAAAAGTCATTTTTCACCGTGAGACACATACCCTCCTGGGCGTCCATATCATCGGACCCGGGGCTACCGAATTGATCCATATCGGCCAATCGGTCCTGACCTATGCCGGAACGGTGGAATACTTCATCCACAACGTCTTTAACTACCCCACGATGGCCGAATGCTACCGCACCGCGGCGCTCGACGGCCTGAATCGGCTGCACCATCATCCTCCGTCACGTTGAGTCAACCCAAGACCGCTTCACACAGCCGTAGGCTTTGTCCATCAGCGGAAAGTTTATGACATCGACACAATACGTCTTGCACGAACGCACAAAAAAGCATATAAGCAAACGATACTGCTGATCATCATGACCTACGTGGAGTCGTAGTCATGAGCGTCATCCCGATCATCGTCCACTCGTCTCCTTTCAATTCATATCATCCACCAACGATCTTCGTCTGAAGATCGGCCACCACAGGAGGTGTCACCATGTCCATTCCCCACACACTGAAAAGTCGTCTTGATCGTGAACATGTCCATTATGATGTGTTGCCCCACTCACAAACGTTCCGCGCGGTTGCCGTCGCGCAGACACTCCGTGTACCGGAACAGGAAATGGCGAAGGTGGTGATCGTGAAAGTCAAGGAACGATTCGTCACGACGGTGCTGCCGGCCACCCGAAACGTGGATGTGCCATGCCTGCGGAAGATTTTTGGCACCCACCGCGTCCGCCTTGCGACTGAAAAAGAAATCTTGCAACTCTTCCCGGACTGCGAATTGGGCGCCATGCCGCCCCTCGGCACACTCTATGGACTTCCGGTGTATGTTGATCGGTCGCTCACTGGCGATGAAGAGATCGTCTTTGAAGGAGGGACACATTCCGAAGCAATCCGCATGCGATACTGGGACTTTGCCGCGCTGGTATTCCCCGTCGTGGCCGAATTCCACCGATCCCCCTCGGCGACGTGTTGATCCGGCTCGGATCTCTGCCCAACACATCTTGTAAGAAGTGATGCGGATCATTCCGCGCTCGCCGTGTGAATCCCCGCAGTGATTGATTAGGTTTTCTTCACACAATCCTGTTAGGATGGAGCCTGTCTCTATCAAAAGTCCCATCCTTCTTGTGAAAGGAAACGTCATGGTGACACGTTCACACCTCATCGCGGTCTTTCTCATCGCTTCGCTCATCGGCGCACCGACCCTTTCATTCGCCAAAGCACGAGGATCGGGTGGAGGGTTTTCAAGCGGGGCTCGCGGCGGACAGTCTTCAATGGGCATCGGTAGCCGTGGATCCCGTACCTATCAAGACAACGGCGCCAAGCCGATTGAACAGTCCACCACCCCGAAACAGTCGGCGACGCCTCCACCGAGTGCAGCGGGCGCTCCGCCCATGCAACCGGCCCCAACCGCGCCGTCATCCTGGTGGCAGCGCAATCCCCTACTCGCCGGGATCGCCGGCGGTCTCGCCGGAACCTGGATCGGTCATATGCTCTTTGGCGCGACGGAGAGCAGCGCCAAGACGACGGATGCGGAGCCAGGCGCGGCATCCAACTCCGCATCCAACTCTTTCGGACTGATCCTCCTATTGATGTTGATCGGAGCAGGGGCGCTCTACTATTTCAAAAAAGTCCGTCAGAACCCCGCTCCAATATTCACCGGACTCTCGCGTAGCACCGGCGCGAGGGGAAGCCTGCTCGACATCTCGTCCACCTCCACCGACAGGTCCACCACTGATAACGCCTATACTGTGACTACCGAAGATAAGGCAGCCTTTCAGCAACTGCTGACCGACATTCAATCTGCCTGGAGTGCGCAAGATGTGGCGGCATTGCGGCGCTTTTTGACGCCAGAAATGTTGAACTATTTCAGCACCGCCTTGGCCGAGGACAATAGTCGAGGCGTTGAGAATCACGTGGAAGGAGTGGAGTTGCTCAAGGGAGATGTGCGAGAAGCTTGGTCCGAAGGCGACACCCATTATGCAACCGTGGACCTACGCTGGAATGCCAGGGACTACACGGTCTCCACGACAATCCCACGTGGAGAGCCGGGCTACCTGATTGAGGGCGGTGAAGAAACGCCCACCGAATCTTATGAAGTCTGGACCTTTATGCGCGTGCGGGATGGACGCTGGCTCCTGTCGGCCATCCAGCAATAATCTACGAGAGGAGCGGGGGGGTGAGGGTGTGAGCCGCGACGCACACCCGCCCATTGTGCAAAACCACAAGGGGGAAAGAAAAAAAA
>JAICUC010000264.1 GCA_025936075.1 Nitrospira sp.
CACGAATAACGCGGCGCATAGAACAAAACAAAAGAGCCTGTCCGGTTTCCCGGACAGGCTCTTTTGTTTTACTAAGAAGCGCCGATTTAGATACTGCGCATGAAGTGGGCAACCTCATCATGACTGACGGTTCCGCCCATGATCTGCGACATCGCGACGTTGGTAGACTTTTTACCGCTTACACCAGACTCAACTTCGTCCACGATCAACTCCACCGGCATGGACTGACCACCATACACACGCGGACCGCCGATGATTTTCGCATTGGAGAAGCCATAGATGGCGGTCGCTACTTCCTTCGCCAGCCAGCCCACATAGTTGAATTCCGGAACGACGATCAACTTGGCCTTGCTGCACAACTGACGGAGTTCCTTCGTTGGGAACGGGCGGAGGGACCGGACTTTGATCAATCCGACCTTCATGCCTTTTTCCTTGCAGAGACGAACAGCTTCGCGCGACTGCGCAGCCGCGCTGCCGGAGGCAATGATGATGACTTCAGCGTCATCGACATTCTCCGCTGTGAGTAATCCACCCATGTACCGGTCGATGTATTTGCGCGACCGTTCGACGGCCGCCCAGACTTCCTGTTGCCAGACGGCGTGAATATTGTACGCCATGAAGTTCGACTTCTGTACCGGAGCATCGCGAGAGAGACGCGCGGGAGGATTCTCCGCATCGAGCACAGGAACAGCCCCACGCCACGCTTCACGCGGTGGCAGCTTGATCCCACGATCTTGCATGCGCACATAGCCTCGGGCATGGGTCACAAAGAACCCGTCGCAGCAAACACCGACCGGCAAGGTCACATCATTCTTTTCGCTGATTGTAAACCCGGCCATCGTAAAATCGAACATGTCTTGTTGATTTTCAGCATGGAAGACAATCATGCCGCAGTTCAGCAGGTAGGACACTTCAATGTTGTCCGGCTGAATGGCCAGTGGTGCGTTAACGACGCGGCAGGTGAACATGGCCACAACTGGAAGACGGTGGCCCGGCCAAGAAGCAATGCCTTCGAGACCACGCAACGTACCTGGACCGGCCGTGGCGGTATAGCAACGGACACCTGCCCGTGAGCCTCCGGCGATGGCCGCCATCACACCGACTTCTTCTTCACCTCGATAATACTCTTTCACATAGCCTTCACCATAGAGTACGCCGACAAGCTGCATGGTTTCGCTCTGCGGAGTGATCGGATAGGCGATGGCTAAGTCCACATTCGAGCGACGGACCGCTTCCTTCGCTGCCTCGCTGCCGGTAATGAACTCTTTTGTCCGAGGCGCCTCGTGAAACATATATTCGGGCGTGACGATACGCTGTCTTTTGGCTTCGCCATGCGGATCTGTTTTTCTATCTGCCTTAGGTACTGCGACAGTGGTAATCGGATCACCCTGTGGATTAGTTTTGACTTCGGTCTCGCTCATAGTTCACCTCTTGGCTAGTTCGAGCGTTGCCGCCCGGCCTTATCCTTCCCGCTTCATGTGCTCGGCAGAATGACCGAACATCGCCGCACTACCCGTACCACCTGGAGTCGGAGCGAATGCCATCGGGTTCGTGTGGGTCTTGCCACCATGCACTTTGGACTGTGTGCCGGTAAAGCGGACATTTTCACCGTTTTCCGGTAACTTGATCCCCATCTCCTCACGGACACGCTTGAAAATCTGAGCCACCCGTTTGATTTTGAGCGTATCGGAATCACGGATCGTCAACATCGCATCTTCATGGCCCTGTTCTGCACAGACGGCCATCGTACAGCAATTGGTTCCTGCTCGGATCATCTTGAGGGTGAGATTCGCATAATGACAATGCACACCGATGAAGATGCAGGCTTCGATCTTATTGCCCCAGATCGTCAGATTTGGGTGGTTGGGGTTGATAACTTCTTCAGGGTCGATTTTCGGATACTTCGGCCGATAATCCGGCATCGGGATGATCATGACTTCCGGAATCTGCGCGGCAATTTCCAGCGTCGCCTTCGCTTTTTCCACGGCATGATCGTTCCAAGCCCAGAGTAGCAGCGGTCCGGGAAAGAGCGTCGCGTTCGGGCTCGTCAGCATCTTACGAGCCATTTCTTCAATAACAACTTCCTCGTTCGGCTCGAGTAATCCGTAGAACAACCCCTGGCCAGGATCCGGCAGCGACACACCCAACTGCGCAGCTGATGGAGGATGGAAACCCGCAGGCCCCGGTACAATGATGCGCTCTCTCGTATCCTGTGTTGTTGCCACTCCCTTTCCCCTTTCCTCGCTCTTATCCGACGACCGGACTGGCCAAAACGGCCGTCGTGCTTTTTTCGCCGTATGTAATGTTGTCCGTCAACGCCGCCTTCGGCAACTGATCGATCATGATCATTTTGATCGCATTGTTCTTGGCCATGTTATCGCACACCCATACACACTGCGCACATCCTTTACAACGGTCTACCGCGACATAGGCCGAGCCATACTTGAACCCCTGATCCTTCCCCATCTCTTCACTATAAAGGATGGTGTTGGCTTCCGGACAGTACTGCGTGCAGAGTTTGCAACTCTTCGCAGCGCAGATTTCCACGATGATATCGGCAACAAGATACATGGTGCTCCTTTATGCAGTGGCAACTGCCACCGGCTCTTCCACGCGCCTAACATCGGCTGCAGCCCAACCATGATCGACGGCATAGTTCCATCCAGCCCGCATGACGGCGACGTTCTTTTCAATCAATTCCTGCTTCTTTTTGAACTTTCGCTCAACAACGCTGTCGAGCGCAGCCGTACCGCCTGACACCACGAAGCCTTTTCCGAGGAATCGATCTTTCACGGCCTGATCCAACCCTGCCATGCTCGTCAGGCCTGTAATCGCCCCGATACAGCCCATCAACGCCATGTTCGTGGCGAGGTCCATACCCGCAACCTCTAATGAGATCTTCGTCGCTGGGAAATAATAGAGCTTCGCGCGGCGCTCTTCCAACTCGCGAGCCTGATCTTTATGCAACTTCATCGGCCCGTCGTTATTAATCAACGCAATTCCGTCTTCTTTCAGACCGAAATAGAACGGCATCGTATACGACTTACCATGAGTGATGACCTGCGGATGGAAGATGATAATGATGTGCGGAAATGTGATTTCACCGATTTCGTAAATCGGCTCATCCGACACCCGGACATAGCTTTCGACCGGCGCCATCCGTTTTTCAGATCCATAGAACGGTACGATCGTGCTTTCACCACCAGCGTTGATGACGGCCGTGCTTAGAATGTGAGAGCCGGTCACGACGCCCTGTCCGCCGACACCTGCCATTCGAATATTAAAGCGCTTTGCCATGGTTGACCTCCTCGTGAACGTCTAGGCTTTCCCGGGAATCGCGGCGGCAGGAGCAGCCGGCTTGGGAAGGAACTCCTTATAGCCGTAACGCTCAGTGAGGTATTGCTTCGCTTCATCGCTGACGTACTCCGTGAACTGATACCGATCATTCTCAACCGTCTTCGCATCTTCCATGACTTTGTCGGTCGGAATGGCATACTCGATGTTGCAGGAGGTATACGCCTGAATATAGGTCGAGCCAACTTCGCGAGCAATCAACACAGCCTTCTTAATGACGCTTTCTACACGTCGTGGATTATTCGGCACCACAGTCGCCACATAGGCACAGCCTGCGACCTTAGCCATCTGCAACATGTCCATCTTCTCAAACTTCTTGCCGAGCGGTGCCATCTTTAGCACGGCGCCGCGGTTGGTCATGCCGCTCTCTTGGCCACCGGTATTCCCGTAAACTTCATTGTCCAACATGATCGTCGTAAACCGCTCTTTACGGAACCATGAGTGGAGGACCTGTTGAAAGCCGATGTCCGCCGTACCACCGTCGCCGGCCATCACCACCACATCCTTTGGCTTGTCGCCGAAACGAAGACGGAGGCCTCGGGATAGGCCGCTCGCCACTCCGTTTTGGTCACCGTAATTGCCATAAACAAAGGGAATCGCCGCCTGAGAAATGGCTAGACGACCGCAACCGGCCGTCCCGACAGTAATCGTGTCTTCAGGATTAGGAAACGCAATCATAGCCAGCCGAATGAAGAGCGTCATAGCACAGCCGGCGCACATGGGATGTTCTTCCAACACTTCCTTGAAGTTTCCCATTTGTGAAACCGTGACCTTCTTCCCAAAAGGTCCATGTTCCACCATGTCTCGATATTCCTTTGGCATAAACTTCTCAAATCCATTAGAAAACTTGACATAATCAAGACTCATCAGGCACCTCCCTTATATCGTTGGCAACGGCTAACCGCTGCTCATATTCTTCGCACCACTCCCCATGCATCGAAGAAAAACTTGAGGGCTTAAGGATTTGATAATCGGAGTACTTGTATGCTCACAAGCCTTGGGCATCCTAGCAAAGCCGAAAAAAGACTGTCAATCTTTGCTCAACCTTTTCTTGCCTCTGTAAAGAGTTTTCCATCTATGAATTTTGTCATGAATTTTCGGCGTTACCCACCGATAGTATAACGCCATGAAAATCAAAGCAACTTCTAAGAGGGCCCAAGGTATCCAAAAGAAGGCCTAGATTCAGCTGACAAAATAGGCCATTCGCCCCAAATAGTCAGGGCGACAAATAAGACCTCTAAGACCTCCGAATTCTTTAACAATCACGTTTAGGCATTGCCGATCCACTGCATTCCGTTTACACTGCACGTCATGCCACTACGCGTTCTCATCCCGGGTGAAGATGATGCCGGTGTCCATGTCGGTGGAGTTCATAAACGTCCTCCGACTCCGGACGATTCAGTCAAAGCCGAATGTCCGAAATTCATGGCACACGGTCCGTGCGGAGGGGTCCGCAAAGGTGGGTTCTGCGAAGTCTATCCCGAGATGAAGTGTCCTTGGGTCTCGCTTTATGTGGAACTGGAGAAAATCGGCCAAACTGAATGGATGAAGCAAGTATGATAACCGCAACGTCCGAATTGAAACGAGATGCGCTTCACTGGATACGAGGGGCGTTTTCATAACCATTTGCCATGCGAGAGGAGAACTGTGCAGCGTAAGACAGGAGCCACCAAGACCACGCGACTGGGCTACAATGAGCGGCACGCGAAGAGTGGAATCAGCGCCCCTCTACCCGACATCGAGACCTTCCCGAATCAATATAAGGGATATGAAATTACGATCGAGATCCCCGAGTACACA
>JAICUC010000305.1 GCA_025936075.1 Nitrospira sp.
CTGGGCTTCGGTCCTCTTGCTGATCGATTCGGCAGACGACCGGTATTCGCCTTTATGTGCCTCGGCAGCCTCATCATGTTGCCGGTCACCTACTTGGCGCCTTCAAGTTATATCGGTGTTCTGATGCTCCTCCCGATCCTTGGGTTTTTTAACAATGGCATTTTCAGCGGATTTCCGATCTATCTGCCCGAGCTGTATCCGACACAGTTACGGGCGACGGGGGCCGGATTCTGTTTCAACGCGGGGCGCGTCTTGGCGTCGGCCTCTCCTCTCCTGACCGGCTGGCTGGTCACAACACTTGGCTCCTTTAGCCGAGCTGCCAGCACTATCGCGCTGATCTATCTACTCGGACTTATTGTGCTTTTGTTTGCTCCAGAAACGAAGGGTCGTCGCTTGCCTGATTAGCCCTTGACTTATGAGGGTCGGGGTTTATCTCATGACCATGGAAACGACACGTACCCCAAGAATCCTTACTCACGATGAGCGAAAAGCCGCTGAAGCGGCTTTTTCACGTCGGCCGTTTAATCCGGCCTGGTCTGAATCCGCCAAGAGAGTCTATGAAGGCCTTGTCCAGGCGCTTCCCGATCTTGGGGATGAGACTGTTGTGACCCATGATCAGAACGCCGCAAGCCATGAATCTCCTGCTGGAGCGGCTCCGGCATTACCGGCAACAGAAGAACCGAAACTTGAAGGCCCGACCCATTCGGACAAAGCGCTCGAAGCACGGACCGACGCCCCGGCCAATCAGCTGATCACGAATCGCCAACAGGCGATTCAAGCCGGATTTTTGATCGATGTGTCGACGGATGCGCAAAAACTCGGCCTGACCTTCCCCGTCACGGTGACGAAGCCGCTCTGGGAAGTCGGGATCGCACCCGGTGAATCGATGTCGGATGAAGAGAAAACTGAACGGTTACGGGATGTGTTGATGGCGTTTCGGCTGCGCATTGCGAGCCAAGCGACGCTCTCGCCGCTGATCGACTTCCCGGCGATGCTGGCCCTGCCTCCCGGCGGCGTGCCGCAGCCGGTGCCGTTGTTCGCGTTGATTCAACCGGACGAACAGAATCGCGCAGCGGCCACCTTGCTGCTGCCGAATGAGGTTTCGGCGACGATCATTCCGATGAACTAGCTATCGGCTTTCAACCCGGCGAGCTTCGCTACCAGATCTCGCTCTTCCGATTCCGTCTTGATCTCCCCGTTCAGACGTACGTCAAGGAGCCGATCCAGAATCTCTTTGAACTTCGGCCCTGGTTTTAACCCCATGGTTTTTAGATCAGTACCCGTCATGATCGGCTTCACGTGCTGATAGGTCGTGAGGAATGCCGAGACTTGCCGCTTCACTGTTTCACCTTTGCTCTTGGCCATGAGGAGCAACAGCGTTTCATCGGATAGTCCCGACAAGAGGTGGTAGACTTCCGCCGGCTTGATCGGTCGTTGCGACGCGAGTCGGCGAATCACGTTGTGGCAGCCCACACGGGCCATTTTGAGCCTGCCGGCTTCCTGCTCGGAAAAGGGAAACCGCTTGAATACATCCTTCACGGCACGCTCCGGCAACAGCTCTAGGAATCCCATCATATAGACCAACCAGACTTCCATCTTCCTATCTAAATACAGCAACCGGTACCAATGGACGGCTTCTTCGAGCGCGGCTAACAACCGGTCCAATCGATCGGACCAACTCAGCTTCGGGTGGATGAACTTCAAGAGATGTAGCTCCGCCAGTCGTTTGATCGCCTGTTTCGGCTTTCGTTCGCTCAGCAGCAGTTTCAATTCTTCCAGCAGCCGGTGGCCGGATAACCGTCGAAACAGATTCATCTTGACGGCACCTGCGATCAACGCCGCCGTGTCCTTGCCCAAGCGAAACCCGAACCGGGTTTCAAATCGGATCGCCCGAAACACGCGGGTCGGATCTTCAACAAAACTCAATCCATGCAAGACTCGGATGACCTTGTCATTCAGATCCCGTTGCCCGCCGTAGAAATCGATCACGTCCCCGAAACCCTTTCCGTTCAACCGGACGGCGAGCGCATTTATGGTGAAATCTCGACGATAGAGATCTTTCTTGATCGAACTTTGCTCCACTGTCGGGAGGGCGGTCGGATATTCGTAATATTCCGTTCTTGCGGTGGCCACATCGAGTCTGAAGCCATCCCTCAACAACAGAATTGCCGTGCCGAATCGCTCATGTATCTTGACCCTTGCATGCAGTACTTCACCGAGCTTTCGCGCGAAGGCGATTCCGTCGCCTTCGACCACGAGATCCAAATCCAAGTTCTCGATTCCCAACAACAGGTCTCGCACGCAGCCGCCGACGACGAAGAGAGGGACCTCGCCGCGATCAGCCAATTGACCTGCCTCTTCCAGCACGGTCACCAGGCGATGCGGCAAGCGACTGCGCAAGAGTCCCTTCACGTTGCGAAACGGTCCTCCGATTTCTGCTTCGGCGTCGCTCGGACGCATCGTCCGCATTCGAGCGACCTTCAGCACATCGTCATGCAAGGTGCGCAGCAGATCCGTCCTCGTCACGACGCCGACGATTTTGTTGTTTGTGATAATGGGCACAAACCGCTGGTTTCGTTCGATCATGGCCGTTTCGATCTCATGAAACGGAGTGTCCGGCCGCGCGAGATAGGCGTCGGTCTGCATGATGTCTCGCACGGCCATCTTGCCCAGCCGATGAAACAAAGCCTTTTGAATCGACTCCCGACTGACGAGCCCGGTGTAATGGTCTTTCTCGTCCAAGATCGGAAAGACATTGAGCCCATAGGCCGTCATCCGCTGTCCCGCTTCACTCACGCTGGTATCGACGTCGATTGCTTTGACCGGGCAGGTCATGACGTCCTGGGCCAACAGAGTCGGGCGGTAATGTGTGGTCAGCAAGCGAACGACCTTCTCCTTGACTTCCGCAAGCGTCTGCCCTTTGACCGCGGCGGCTGCCGCAACGGCGTGGCCTCCTCCTCCGAATTCTCGAGCGATCCAGCCGACGTCGATCTCAGACCTGCGGCTTCTCCCGATCACTTCCACTCGGTCCGCCATCATCACGGCCACGACGACGGCATCGACTCCCTGCAATTCAGCGAGTCTATGCACTACCCCGGCTGCTTCTCCGCGGCAGCGGTCAACCGTGCTCGTGGCCACCAGCACCTTGCGGCCTTCCAGGTAATGCACTTCGCTGTGTTCCAACAAATCGTTCAGCAGCGCGACGGCATCAGGATCCAGAGGACGGTGCAGAGTCTCCGTGACCATATTCAGATCCGCGCCGGCTGCGACGAGAAACGATCCGGCATCGAAGTCCCGACTGGTCGTGGAGCGAAAGGTGAACGACCCGGTCTCCTCATAGAGACCCAGCGCCATCACGGTCGCCTCGAACGGCGTCACAGGAATATGCCGCCTCCGGAGTTGCTCGACGAGAAGCGTCGTCGTGGCCCCGACTGATTCAATCATGGAATGCTTCGAACGGTCGGCGCGGTTTGAGGTCGGTTCGGGGTGGTGATCGAACACCACGACTTCGACTAAAGGGTTCTCGACACAAGACTTGAGCGTTCCAATCCGGTCCGGGTCTTGCGTATCGACCAACACCAGCCTCTTGATTTGCGAGATGTCGACATCTTTGAGTTTGGTCATGTCGAGATCGTGCACGGCAAGAAAATTCCTGACGGTCTCCTGGCCTCCACCAGGCAACACCAGCTTGGCATCTGGAAAGAGCTTGCGCGCGGCAACCATCGAGGCAAGACCGTCGAAATCCGCGTTGTTATGCGTGGCTATGACATCCATGAGCGCATTCTAACAGGGTCCTGCTCCATCCGAATGCTGGATTTTTTCCTATGACAGTGCAGAGCCACCTTGCCTCATCTATTAGGCGAGGCCGGAAACGTCCATTCTTTAAGGGTTTTGCAGGATGTTGACCAAGTCCGCCGGCGGCGCCGCTGTGATCGTTCAATATGCCTCAGCATGACTCCGTCAGCGGCGATTGCCGTGCAGTTTTGGTCAACGATGTACCGTTTTTTCACCGATCTCATGGAGACGCGACGTTTCCCGCGGTAATTCCGACTGAGAGTCATCGTTTTCATCTTTCTCTCGATAGGCATGTACTTTGCTGTAGACTCGTGCGATTTCATCGTCTTGTACCAGGAGGTGCGTGATGGAGATGTATCGTGCGAAAATCCTTCCGATTGTTCTGGGAGGTCTAGGCGCTCTTGCTTTGGTTGTGCCTTCCATGACGGCCGCAAGCTCAAAGGACGGGAAGAAGCCGGGTGTCTATTCGTCAGCCGCAGCGGCAACAGAGGTGGTGGCGTCAGCGCGGAAAGCGAC
>JAICUC010000183.1 GCA_025936075.1 Nitrospira sp.
GATCGGCGCTGTCGTCTGCCGAAAGCATTCGCTAGAGAGTGAGTTCGAGGCTGATCATGAGCGCTGCCGCTGATGCACGGCTCTACGAGACGGTCGGGATATGATCCGATTTATCGATCATTCTCTATTCCGTCTCTTCGCTACCTTCAATACATAATTCGCATTGGTCCAATTCCGAGGTGCCGTGCTCACTGCAGAAAAACCGGCGGCAGCGGCTGCACGTCATAAAGGTCATCCTGACTCGATCTTCTGCTTCGCATCGATAACACTGGCCGGCGCTGCGGGCTTTGGGCATCGCTATATCTCCACGACAGATCGTTTTAGTTCCTGGGACATCATTCCCACAATGTGGCCTTAGAAGGGGTCTCCGTCCGCCACATGAATAATTCTTACACTAATAACACATGGGTGTTCCTCACTCCAATTCAAAACAGGCATGCCTGGTCTTTCGAATCACAATCGCAACGGCATCATGGTGAACCGTCACACATCTTGCTGCAGACTGATAAAGAGTTCGCGAGATATCCCCGATAAGCCAGAGCTTGGATTCCAAGTAAAATAATCTCGAGATTCTCGAGACGGGCTCTCACGAAAGATGCCCGTGCCGGTGAGCGACGATTGTTGTAGACTTTATCCGTCAATCTACGTAGCCTTGCCATAAAACTGATTGCTATCCTAAATGCTGATCTCATATGTAGGAGGCGACCTTCCTAAAGGAGGCTGAAATGGAAACACAGATTGCAACGAATTATTGTGCGTTCCCCATTCGCAAGGACTTCCGTCGAACGACTCTGCGTCGGCCGTGCCATACCTCAACGGCATCCTGGATTCGGATTGTGCCGCTTGTCGCATTCATGATGCTCACGGGCTGCGCCAACGAAACGTTGTTTCGCTCGAACTTTGATCAGACGGCAATCGGTCAGCCACCAGCAACAATGCAGGATACTGGAACGGCGCACGTCCACGGTCCCGCCGGGAGCGTTCTCATTGTTGCTCCTCCCGTGCTTCCGTCGGGCAAGTGGGTGCGTATCAGTCGGCCGGATGGTCCGGAAGTCGTAGGATTTCAGGGAACATTTTCGCAGTTTCGCGGTGACAGCGTGTACACCTTTTCTACAACGATGTTCATGCCATCCGGTAGTGGCATTGCGACAATTCAGTTCGAAACATTCACGAATCCGGTGTCGAGTCTGCAGGCATTTATGCACTTGGATTTTACCCAAGACAACCACATCCGCATCGACGATAATGAGGCTACGAAGTTCGGTTCATTTCCGCGCGATCAACCCTTTATAGTTCAGGTGATGCTGAACATCAACGCATCCGCTTCCACGGCGCACATCGTGCTTTCAGGCGCCGGCGCCTCTGGTGAACGGGACTACACCGTCATGACGCCTCTTCAGAGCCTGTCGCGGCAGTTCGGCGCGATCAGATTATGGCAAGGATTTCCGCACACGGGCGCGTTTGACGCAACCAATATTGCCGTGACGCGGAAGACGAATTGATGGTGCATACCGCAACCGTGGGCAACTTTTCCCGATGAGAACCCGACACCAGATGCAGAGGCGATCGGGTATCGTGGTCACGTGTGCGAGAATTCCGACAGGCATGCGGCAATCTTCATCTATTCAAAATCCGGCGCTGAACTGATTGTGCGGCCTCCAGATGACTTTGCAGGTCCGGAACGGCTTCGCCAAGGAATCGTTTGACTTGCGGATCGTTCACCCACCCAACCGCGTCGTTCACAAGGTTGATGGCTTGCTGATGCAGCGTGATTTGATACCCGATGTACGACTCATCGAAATTCCGCCTCGCGCTGTCCCGGAGTTCTTCCATGGCCTTCTGATGCGCATTTTCGAATGTGGAGGCTAACGCCGGCTTGTGCGGCTCCATTCCAATCCGGTGAGTCAATCGATCGGCGTCCTGCATGTACATCTGATGGTCATGGACCATGCGGGATGCATATGCCAGCACCTCCTCGGACGACGCTCGGTCTCTCGCCAGTTGTCCGGTATTGACCTCACTGTGATTGATCGTATGCCATACCCCAAGAAGGTCTGCATCGGACATGGTCGCCCCGGGCATGGCCCTCTCTACCAAAGAACACGCGGCAACGAGGGCACAGACGCTCATCGTTGCGGCGACAGCCACAAGCAATTTCATGAACCTCCTTCTACGAAGCCAGTGCGGGCCTTCCTGTTTGCGATGGTTGGAGGAAGCCTCACCGATCCATGAGCAAGTCTGACTGAAGCACACCGGAGAAGAACTTAGAGACGTTCCTAGGCATCGCCGTAGGGAATGAGCCTTCTGTCCGAGGAGTCAATTCGTTTTCACCAGATACCCATCTCGTTGAGCATCTGCGACAAATTGAGCCGTCATCGATTGCACTGCGTCATCGATGCCGGAGCTGAAGACGTTCATCCAGGAGACGGGAAGCAACATGACCCAATAGAATTGTCTCGCCGTAATGCCGTACTTGTAGGTCTTGCGGAGCCTATCCCGATAATGGACACTGTAGGAGAACTCCCAGCCTCCTTCGCTAATATAAAAGGGAATGACAAAACACGTAGTTGATGCCAGCTGCCCGAGCAGCTCACCATACCAATGCCAAGGATACGGTTTCTCTTGAACATGGACCATCACTTCTGTCCTGGGCCATGTTGTATGGAGAACAGCGCTGCTACAGCCTGCGGCCCGTTGAATGGCGTCCTCCATGATGCGAGATACATTCGACGGTGACAACACCCCACTATAGGTCCACTGATAAATCCCTCCCCATGTCGATCCATAACTCCCTTCCCCGCCGAGACCATATGTAAACTCAACGGTCTGATGACAGGAGACCCTAGGCATTACAGGACTACCGGGAAGGGAATGCTCACTCGGGAAATCATGATACGTCACGATACAACCCGAGAGAGTCAGCAGGAGAAACACACTCAGGCTGGGCATTGCCATCGAGTAACCGGGCTCTGTTACAAGGACTTTTCTTTTGAGCAAGTTCCTGAAGCGTAACGAATGACGGGTGGGAGTCCCACTAGGAAAGTGGATAGGGGGATCATAGGTTGCACGAAGTTTAACCGCGTGGCGCCAAGAGCGGTACTCAGTAGCGTGAACTGCTTCCGTTCATGTCACGTTTTTCTTCGAGACATTCCAGGATTTCAGTGTGAATGACCGGCGTTCCCAGCACGGCTTCACCGCGCGCGTCATTTCGCCGCGCCCGGTCTGCCAGTTGCTCATATAACAATCGTATTTTGTCTAAGTCCTCCTGGGACAGTTTCTCTAGGTCCAACATGGCATTGTGAGCGCCTCGCGTCGACCGAATGACTTCGTCCAACTTGAGTTGGATTGCCGCGCTGTCACGATTCTGAGTATTCTGAATGAGGAACACCATCAGGAATGTCACAATGGTCGTGCCGGTATTGATCACCAATTCCCAGGTATCGCTGAAATGGAAAAAGGGGCCGGTCATCGCCCAGATCAAGACCATGGCTATTGCAATTCCGAACGCGCCGGCGGTGCCGAGCAATCGAGAGGCACTATTCGCGAGTCGGTTGAACACACTCAGTTGTTTGCCAAGGGACGAAGCATCTTCCATGCTTTTATTATGGCTAAAGCAAGTGAGAATCGGCCACTAGGCAGAGCCCTTGATACGGTCTGAGAGGCGGTGAATGGGCATACCATAAATCTTATGGGTGATGTGCAGCCGTAAATAGAAGTGGAGCGGAGCGGGGAAGAAGAAAATCAGAAGTTCGCCAAAGTCATTCATATGCCACTTATGCAAGCTCTTTAGTCCGGGGTGACGTAGTACAAGCAGTCCGCCATAGATGACAGCAAATAACAAAGAACTGTCATTCTGTCCATTTCAGCAACCACTCATCATGACCTTTAAGGTACACGGCACTTTATTTATAATGTTCATATCTTCGAATACCTACCTGATAGGCCTTTCACGCCATGTGACTTCCTTCCCGGAACTCATTATCATGGGATTCTCACGGCGCCCGGAACGCCGCTGCCATCGCTGCACGAGTCTGGTTGAGGTGATTATTTGTTTTCTGACGGGGGTGGGATGACTTACTTTGCCTGTTTCTGAAGATACCGATGATCATCGACATTGGGATCATTATTGTTCTCATTTTGCTCAACGGCGTATTGGCCATGACTGAACTGGCCGTGGTGTCCTCACGCAAGAACCGTCTGGAGGCGAAAGCCGAGGCGGGCAACCGGTCAGCGAGGATCGCGCTGGATTTGAAGGACGACCCTAGCAAATTCCTCTCCACCGTGCAGATCGGCATCACGCTCATCGGCATTTTGTCCGGTGCATTCAGCGGCATGACGCTGGCCGAACCGTTGGCTGTATATTTCGCAATGACCCTTCCCATCCTAGGGAAACATGCCGACATTCTGGCGATTAGCCTGGTGGTGACGGTGGTCACGTATCTTTCACTGGTGATCGGAGAGCTGGTGCCGAAGCAAATCGCGCTTCGTTATGCGGATAGCGTCGCGGTTGCTATCGCAATACCGATTTACTGGCTTTCGCGCCTGACCAGGCCACTGGTGGCACTGCTCGATGTCACCAACCACTTGGTTCTCTCGCTGTTGCACGTGAGACCGAAGGGAGAATCACAAGTAAGCGCCGAGGATGTGAAGGCCGCGATTGCCGAAGGCACAGCGGCGGGCGTACTGGAGCCGGAAGAAAAGCAAATGCTGGACCGAGTGATGCGCCTGGACGATATCCCCGTGATCGCCGCCATGACGCACCGCAAGGACATTGTCTGGATCGAAGCCAATGAAGCCCCGGAGTCCATCCTGCAGAAGGTTGAGGAAACCCGCCACTCCCGCTATCCGCTTTGCCATCAATCCGTGGAGAATATTCTGGGCATCGTCGTGGTGAAGGATGTGCTGCTGCAACTGAGCAAACGCAATAGGCCTGATCTGCGCACCCTCGTGCATAAACCCATCTACCTGCCGGAATCCAAGACCGTGCTGGAGGCGCTGGAGGAATTCAAGCGATCGACCTCGAACATGGCGCTGATCGTGGATGAGTATGGGGGACTGCAGGGCATCGTAACCTTGAAGGATATTATGGAAGTCATCGTCGGCGTGCTGCCGGAACCCGCCCACCGCGAGGACTATACCGCCATTCTTCGCGAAGACGGCAGCTGGCTGGTGGATGGCGGACTGTCCATTCCCGAGGCTGAAGAAATGATCGGCATTCACGGCATAATGGACAATACGGACAGCTTCACCACCGTGGCCGGTTTCGTGCTGTTCCGGCTCGGTCATGTTCCTCAGGCGGGCGAAGATATTTTTTGGCGCAACTGGCGTTTCGAGGTGATGGATATGGATGGCACGAGAATCGACAAACTCCTTGTTTCTAAGGCCAAGCAGGAAAGTACCCTATGATGACGTATGTTCAAAGAGCTCGCTATTCTGATCCCTTGCCGATCTGCCCAATCCGCTGCCCGCAGTCGCACCTAACCCAGTTAACTGGTTCCTCCGGCACCGCGTCGTTATCTGCAAGCGCCCCTTACCGGCAGATGAGCTGATATGAGGCATTGCGTCATGCATCTGCCAATGTATCACGCCATCGTAAACGGCACCGCCGGCCCGGCGCCTCGATCATTGACGCAGTTTGAGGCCGGTGCATTCGATGTGATTGACATACCAATTCGTCAACCGAGGCCGTTCAAATAGTTCGACTGGCATTGTGGCAGAGCAGGCTCCTTCGCTTACTGATCTCCAAGGAGCGGGCAACAACACTATTCCAGAGACATATGGCGAGGTTTCCCACTGATTGAAGAGGTTACGGCTTCCATTGGTTCTATACCTTCCCGTGCCTACCCTTCCATTCCTGCATGGATTTGTCACAAATTCACACTGGCAGGACCCCTACAAAATGGACGGCTTCTGATGAGGGGATCCGGTCCGGTTCATGAGTTGGATTGTCTTGCTGGCAAACCAGGCCCTCCAGTCCAGTTTCGCGAATAGAACGACCAATGCAAGCATGAAGGCTTGCGTGACGACAAAATATCCCCCGAGATAGGCAACGACCGATTCAACATCGAAAACGGCCTTATGCGCGACCTCCATAGCCATGACTACCCAAAAACTATAGGTCAGAAACCGGCCGAAGAAGGATGCAGCAGCCACCGGGGCCAGGGGCAAAGATGTGAGTCCATAGGCGATAAACAGTGTGTTCGATGGCAATGGGCTGCACGTATAGGCGAGGACGGCCCCGAACGTCATCGCGCGACGTCTTTCCAGTCGGTCTTTCACGAGATCAATATTCGCCTTGGTGCGGGTGCTTAACCAGCGTTGCCTGACCAGAATAAAGGCCAGTTTCGCAAGTACCAATCTCCCGGCCGTGGCCGCTGTTGCAGCCACGAGAGCGGTGAGCCAAGGATTCGCATCGGGTCTGGACAATGCCATCGCCGAGACCAGCATCCATGTCGGTGGTGCGAAGGCAGGCAAGCTATTGAGCACAAAGATGATCGCAAAGAGAGACAGGGTCGTCATCGTTCCATGACAGCGCAACACCTTCCGGTGCCGGCTCCATTATGGGCATTGAAGTGAATGCGTCACCAATCAGGCGAGCCGGTACATTCCGCTGGCCTCACAGATGCATCGCATCGACAGATGCGATGGAATCCCGCATCCACAATCGTTGAATCATATGGCGCCAAATAATTATAGAAAGATTGTACGAAGAATGACGGTGTCATTCATAGCCGGGGAGTCCAACCCCTTCAATGTTTCGTAAGAGCGGGCTATGCTATATCTAATATGGTATAGTACCGACAATTATGTGGGAGGTCTACGAGCGTCGTCTGGCCGGCAAGAGCCTCGATCGCCTCCCGATTGAATTATTGAAACGCTACGAAAAGTGGAAGGACATCGTGCGAATATCCGGTCCGGCAGGTCTGCGCCTGATCAAGGGATTCCATGACGAACGGCTTAACGGGGAGTGGGAAGGTTACCGTTCGTCCCGACTGAACGCGCAGTATCGAGTAATCTATAAGGTTGAGGAGCGCCGCATTCTAGTGGTGGTTATGGACGTCACCGCGCATGATTATCGGAGGCAATGATGAGGGACAAAGACATCCGTCCGGCAAAAGCTCGCGTGACCGTCTCAGTGGGAGAATCCGTTCGGATTATCCGTGAACTTCAGGGACTTACGCAGAGCGAGTTGGCCCGAAAGACCAAGATTTCCCAGTCGACTATCTCAGC
>JAICUC010000398.1 GCA_025936075.1 Nitrospira sp.
AGGACCCTCCGGGAGTCGGTCCGCCGCTGATGATGTAAATGCGCCTCTGCACTACCGCAGACCCGAGGCCGTGACGGGCAGTCGGCATCGGAGTCATAGCTTGCCACGTATCTCGAACCGGATCAAAAGCCTCATTCTGATTGAATGTGCCGGTGGCCCCTTCACCACCCATCACATAGATCTTTCCTTCGACAATGGCAGCCGTGATGCCGCTGCGCGCAGTCGGTAGATCCGCAACCTGCCTCCATTGATTCGTGACGGGATCATACATTTCCACAATAGGGAGATTCCGAGAATAATCGCCGTCTAAACGTCCGCCGATCGCATAAATCTTTCCGGCAGCCGTTGCGGTGGCAAGGTGATCGCGAGGCGTCGGCAGAGACGCAACGCTCGTCCACTGATTTCGCGCGGGATCATACACCTCGACCTGTGCGTTGTTGGATTTCCGATCATAGCCTCCGATGGCATAGAGCATTCCTTCGTGCTCCGTCACGGACAAGGCACCGCGCGCAGTCGGCATCGATGCGCGCTCAGACCAGCTATCCGTGGCCGAATCGTACGCATACACCGTTGCTACCGGATTCCAGACACTTAAACCGGACTTGCTGTATCCTCCGATGATATACAGTCGTCCCCCTACCACCCCGCTGCCGACATGGTGCAAACCGACCGGCAACGGTGCTTTTGAAGTCCAACGGTCGGTCGTGGGATCATAAACTTCAACGGCTGGCGTGATCGCGAAATTCAGTATATTGCCCAAGCCGGGCTTCTCAAACCCTCCGACGACATAGATCTTCCCATCCACCATTGCCGCAGCCACTTCCGTCCGCTTCATCGGTGTAGGAGCCGCTGTGTGCCATGTTCCCTGATCTTGGTTAGGCTGCGCCGCTTCGCTTGATCCCGCTAATGCGATCAAGAAGACCCCGATTAGAATCGCCTTCGCAGATCTTGCGACGAGCAGGGCACACCACACTAGCGATCTCATGAGATGCGACATACGCTCATTCTATACCTCCTGGAGCCTCAGTGATAGGGACAGCCGATGGCACCTGGTGAACTTGCCCATTGACAAGAAGTACAAAATCCGCAATCGTCTCTCGGTTATCATGGACATTCAAATCATCCGTCAAACCATCATGAGACAGGCCCTGCAGCAGATGGCCCTGCAACAATTCGGCGACATGGTGAAAGCAGTCGTCGATGTGGAACAAGGCATCATGGCCATCGGCGGCGAATTGCATTCCGACGAGGAGGCAGCGCTGTTGGATCAAGGTTCTCAACAGAAGCACCTGTGGGGAATCAACCTCTATCCTAATCAGCCGCATCCAGCGTGGATCGAATATGATTCAATGATTAATGTCCGCCCGTCGCAAGGAAACCGATCCAGATCGGTTGAGCGTGTCGACATCAGAGAGGCAATCATCGCGATTGTCCGTCGATTGACAGAGGAATCGGCGACATGAGCTACCAACATCGCGATCTTGCTTCGGGTCGGTGGCAGACCCTCCCGCTTGTGGAGCAGCTGGCGAATGTGGGCAGTGATGTGGGGCGAGCCGCACGGTGGCATGGGAAAGACTCCGCCCGTTGCGAGCAGGCGTTTTTGAGGGCCTTGGAACTATTGGATTTGACGATTGCCGATCCACGTTGGAAAGGGCGACGGAAAGAACTTGCCCGGACACGCGAGCTTCTGTGCGATGCCATGTCAGGCGGAACCACCTATGGCAGCGACCTCACGGCCTTGGACCGCTACTTCCTCCCCTACGCCGTCGCAACGCGAGCCGGCCGATGAAAGGAGACGGTCACTCAGGCCCTGACCGAATTCATCCAGCGCCGGAGGCAGCGGAACATCCTGAAGGCTCTTGGGACTATTGAGTTTCGCGAGGGGTGGGACTATAAGAAAGAGCGACGCGGCCGTGAACCTCGTCGTTGACACTTCGGTATGGTCGCTGGTCTTACGGCGTCCTCGGCTCGAGGAAGATCACCCTCTCGTTCGAGCCTTTCGGCGGCACGTTGAATCCGGAGATGGGCTGTTTCTGATCGGTAATATTCTGCAAGAACTTCTCGATGGACTCCGTTCCGCAAAGCAATTCGATCATCTCGACTTCGCGCTAGTTGCCGCGCGAAAGGTGTCAATGCCGGGCCTGTCGATTTTCTGATAGCCTCAGCCTGTTGTCAGTACAGTTTCCCTCTCCTGACCGCTGATCAGGACTTCGCACATATAGGCAAGCATTGTGATCTCGTTACCTTTCCGGTTTAGTGCTTCACCCTCGAAGTCATTTAGTGGTTTGTCTCGTCATCCTTGCTTGGGTGCCCGTTATTCGGAGCCGTTCGATCACACACAAGGTGCTGTGTTCGGCTTACACCTGTGTCGAAGGCGGAATGCATCCCAGGGATAGCTTAATTTCAGGCCGGGAATAGCAGCGCTACTTACTCTTTGATCGACAGAGTAGGCAAAAAGAGCTGCCTAAAGCGAAGCCGCCGAGGAAGGTCAGACCGAGGATGACGCCGCGCAAAGAATTCGTTGGCCCCGCTTGGCGACGGATATATCGCCGAGCTTGAGAACCAACGGTCGCTTCACCCCCAATCCAGCGGCGCGGGTCGTCGGTTTGTAGGTCAGTCCGAGTATCGACGGATTTCATACCTCTCTCCCTTCGTCAAGCGATGCATTCCTCCATCCGCTGCTCCAATTTATCAATTCCGGCGGCTGTACATCGACAACGACGGCCCATTCGTATGTACCCGAGCTTGCTCAATCAGAATCGGCGTGTCGTCCCCGGACAATCAGCTTGACGGCAATCGGCTTTCCAGCTGGACCTCAAGAGAGTTTTCAACCCCGGTCCCCGAGCGATATCAAGAGCGCCTCTCCTTCCATTTCATGAGAATTTGCCTGAAGCAGACTCTTAACTGAGCCGGAATTTGACGGTGCCGACGCAGCCC
>JAICUC010000010.1 GCA_025936075.1 Nitrospira sp.
GAACCGGTTCGTCTTGTTGCGATTCAAGCAAAGAAGGTCGCCCGCGACTAACATCCTGCGACGCACACAGTTTTGCTCCATAACTGATGAGATGAAAGGGTTGGTCATGAAAATTTACTATGATAAGGATGCCGATATTCAGCACATCCGAAACAAGACCGTGGCCGTGATCGGCTATGGAAGTCAGGGTCATGCGCACGCGCTGAACCTGAAAGAAAGCGGTGTGCCGGTCGTCATTGGATTGCGTGAGGGCACCTCGTGGAAAAAGGCCGAGCAGAGCGGACTCAAGGTCATGCCCGTCGCCGATGCCGTGAAGGCCGCCGATGTCGTGATGATTCTTGCGCCCGATGAAGCGCAAGCCGCCATCTATCGGCAAGAAGTGGCGACCAATCTTAAGGCTGGATCCTATTTGGCATTCGGTCATGGTTTCAATATTCATTTTGGGCAGATCGTGCCGCCGGCCTCCATCAATGTTTTCATGGTAGCCCCTAAAGGACCGGGACATCTCGTTCGTTCCGAGTATGCGAAGGGAAGCGGGGTGCCTTGCCTCTTGGCGATCCATCAGGATCCCAGCGGCACCACAAGGCAGGTCGGATTGGCCTACGCGAGCGCAATCGGTGGTGGACGGGCCGGTGTCATCGAAACGAATTTTCGAGAAGAAACCGAGACCGATCTTTTCGGCGAACAAGCCGTGCTCTGCGGAGGGCTGACGTCGCTGATCCAGGCCGGATACGAGACCCTGATCGAAGCCGGATACTCGCCGGAGATGGCTTACTTCGAGTGCTTGCATGAGGTGAAGCTCATCGTCGATCTGATCTATCAGGGCGGGATCGCCAATATGCGCTACTCAATCAGCACGACGGCGAAATACGGTGATGTGACGAGAGGTCCACGTGTGGTGACCGAACAGACGAAGCAGGAGATGAAGAAGATTCTCGAAGAGATCCAGACAGGGAGGTTTGCCAAAGAATGGGTCTTGGAGAATCAAGCCAATCGTCCGGTCTACAACGCACTTCTTGCCAAAGGTGAGGCCCATCCCATCGAAGCCGTGGGAGCCAAGCTACGAGGTATGATGCCTTGGTTGAAAAAAGATCAGCTCGTCGATAAAACGAAGAACTAGGATTGTTGAAGCGAATTGCCGGTTCTGTCCTCACATCGTTCGAACTTAGTGTAGAATGAAAATATGGCTCCGTCTTCTCGTCGGCTTTTTGACGGCGGGGATGCATATCCTGGAGCTCGAGATAATCGGAGTAAGAAGCGGTAGTCTGTTGAAACATTCTTCGTAGAACGAGGCAATTCTGTGGCGGATCGAGCAGTCGGCGTTCCCTTTGCCAAAGAAGGAATCCCCTTCATCGCGGTTCCCGCCGGCGTGACCCTGTTGACGGGATGGCTGGGCTGGCCGATCGTCGCCGGTGTCGGCGCCATCGCGACGTTGTTTGCTGCCTGGTTTTTTCGGAATCCGGCTCGGGTGGCACCGCAAGGTCCAAAACTTGTGATCGCTCCCGGCGATGGGAAAGTGATCGCCGTCGAGGAAGAGTTTGAGCCGCGCTACCTGAAAGAGCGCAGTTTCAGAATCACGATCTTTTTGAATGTTTTCGATGTCCACATCAATAGGATGCCCTGTGATGGGGTGATTGAAGATGTGCAATATCAACCGGGTCTGTTTTTGGTCGCCAGCAGGCCGGAAGCGACGTTGAGGAACGAACAGAATGCCGTGATGATCAAGACGCATGAAGGCATGAAGGTTCTGTGCGTGCAAGTCGCTGGATTGATCGCCCGGCGCATTGTGTGCTGGGTCTCGCCGCGGGATCGAGCGATTCGAGGCGAACGATATGGGCTGATCCGATTCGGATCGCGTATGGATACCTTCCTTCCGATGGGGACTAAACTGCGAGTGGCCCTCGGCGAACGGGTGAAGGGCGGAGAAACCATTCTGGGAGAGTTGCCATGAAAACCGCAGGATTCAGAAGTTCGTTTGGAAAAGAAGGGAAGCGGCGGAAAGCCGCCATGCATCTTATTCCGAACCTCTTCACGACCGGCAATCTGTTTTGCGGCGTATTTGCGATACTGTCCGTCTTCAACGCCAACTATGCGGAAGCGGCCATCGCGATTCTTGTCGCCATGATTTTTGATGTTCTCGATGGGAAGTCGGCCAGACTGACCAACAGTACGAGTCAATTCGGGCTGGAGTATGACTCGCTGTCCGATGTGGTGTCATTCGGTGTCGCACCAGGTTTATTGATCTACTCCTGGGCGTTAAGCGGGCAAGGTACCTTCGGCGTGGCCGTGATGTTCGCCTACGTGGCCATGGGAGCCGTGCGGTTGGCGCGATTCAACTCTACCGTGGCGTTGTCGGACGGGAAGTATTTCACCGGCCTGGCCATTCCGGCCGCTGCCGGAGTGGTGGCATCCCTGGTAGTCTTCGACCATTATCTGCTCAAGATGGGAGGGGATGTCAGACCGATCGTAGTCCTGCTCATGACATTGTCGCTCTCATTTTTGATGGTCAGCACGATTAAGTATCGCAGCTTTAAGGAACTGAAATTCAAGGGTCACCGACAGATTACCTATTTGGTCTGGGGCATTCTGACGCTGATGATGGTGGCAGCCTGGCCGGCGGTTATGCTATTTGTCATCTTTGCCGGCTATGCAATTATGGGGCCGGTCGAAAAAGTCTTTTGGCTGGTTGCACCGGCGGCCGGGAAAAAGAACATCGGAAAAGCCGAGTCTCCTCCGATCGGATCAAACTCATAACGGCGAATAAGAGATGGGAGGAACTGAAAAAGTCTGAATGGCTAAGACGAGGAATAGTACGCGAGCCGTCTAGAAACAGGGTGCCAAACATTCTGAAGAGAGCTGGTGGGTGGTGTAAACCAGCCTGGATGTCGCCGAACTCGCCTCTGAGCCGAATCTCCGAACATGAAGTAGGAGATTCCGTCTTGCCTCCGTAAGGGGCAGAATGGAGAGTCTGATGACCGGTGTGTCTTCAGACTGAATCAGGGTGGTACCACGGAGTGCGCGAAGCCTTCGTCCCTGGGTCTCATAGGGATGGAGGCTTTTCCATTTTAAGCTGCTGAAAAAGCCTTCCCGCTTCGTTCTCAGTCGTTCGATCCACCGCCGCGCAGCCTTGCTTGGGAGCAGGCGCGCCAGGGGCGGGCGCGTGAGAAAGTTGGACTTTTTGAGCAGCTTGTATTGGAGGTTAACATGACGCGCGTGATCAGAATTTTTGATACGACATTGAGGGATGGCGAGCAGTCGCCCGGCGCCAGTATGAACATGGAAGAAAAGGTCATGGTAGCCAAACAGCTGGCCCGGCTCGGCGTCGACATTATTGAGGCGGGATTTGCCTATAGCTCGCCCGGAGACTTTGATGCGGTGCGGCGTATTGCGCAGGAAGTCGAAGGTCCGACGATCTGCAGTCTGGCGCGGGCCCGTCCTGAAGATATCGACCGGGCATGGGAGGCCTTGAAAGGTGCGCCGAAGGTCCGCATCCATACGTTTTTGTCTACATCCGATATCCACCTGAAGCACCAGTTTCGGATGACGCGGGAACAGGCCAAACAGCGTGCCGTGGAGATGGTCCAGCGGGCGCGCGGTTATGTCGATGACGTCGAATTCTCTCCAATGGATGCGAGCCGATCCGATGCCTCGTTCCTCCACGAGGTGATTGAAGCGGTCATCGCCGCCGGAGCCGGCACTGTGAACATTCCCGACACGGTGGGGTACGCCGTTCCGCAAGAATTCGGGACCCTGATCAGGGGAATTTTCGACAAGGTTCCCAATGCCAAACAAGCCGTGATTTCCGTCCATTGTCACAACGATCTGGGCGTCGCGGTGGCGAACAGCTTGGCGGCGATTATGAATGGGGCGGGTCAGGTGGAATGCACCATCAACGGAATCGGAGAACGCGCGGGTAATACGTCCTTGGAAGAGATTGTGATGGGACTCCGCACCAGAACGGATTTTTACCGAGCAGATACTCGTATCCGAACCGAAGAAATTGCAAAGACCAGTCGTTTGGTCAGCAAGATCACGGGGATGGTGGTACAACCCAATAAGGCCATCGTGGGGGCGAACGCCTTTGCCCATACATCGGGCATCCATCAGGACGGTTTGCTCAAAGAGAAGACGACCTATGAAATCATGCGTCCAGAATCGATCGGATTGACCGAAACCCAGATGGTGATGGGCAAGTTGTCCGGGCGCCATGCCTTCCGTCAGCGTTTGGAAGAATTGGGTTACAGGCTTGGCGAGGCGGAGGTCAACCATGCCTTCGAGCGGTTCAAAAAACTCGCCGATCAAAAGAAAGAGATCTTCGAGGAGGATCTTGAGGTCATCGTCTCCGAAGAATTGTCGAAGATGGCCGAGCGCATCGTTTTAAAGACGCTTCAAGCCGCGAGTGGAACGGATCGGACCCCCACGGCCACGGTCGAGCTGGAAATCGACGGCACACCCATTGTTCAAACCGGAACCGGTGATGGGCCGGTGGATGCCGTGTACCGCACCATTGCCGCCATGACACGGACCAAGAGCAAGTTGCTGATGTATGTCGTGAAGGCCATCACCGGTGGGACGGATGCGCAGGGCGAAGTGTCGGTGCGCGTGCAAGAAGATGGTCGGACGGTCACAGGCCATGGTGCCGATACCGATATCATTACGGCATCCGCTCGGGCCTATATCAGCGCTCTGAATAAGCTGGCATACCTGGCGACGAAACAGGCGCAGGGCGAGCAGAAGGTGAACTTGATTTGACGCGGATCTCCACGGTACAGTTTCACCTCCGACGTGAGGTCTGTTGGATTGAGGGGGCTTGTCCGTGTTCAAAGTGACCCTGGCCGATCGCCCCGAGTTCCTGGCCGGGGATGAGACTCGCTTGCGGGAGATTTTTCACCCTGCCAAGCATCAGCTCAAACTGAACTATAGTCTTGCCCACGGGACATTACCGTCCGGTCAACGCTCGAAGCGCCATGTCTTAACCTCATCGGAAGTCTATTACTTCATTTCAGGGAAGGGTCGCGTTACGATCGACGGCCATGTCACGTTGATCGAAGCCGGAACGACTGTTTATGTGCCGCCCGGAGGACAACAGTGCGTCGAAAATACCGGGGAAACCGATGTCGAGTTTTTGTGTCTCGTTGATCCTGCCTGGCGGATGGAAGATGAAACGATATTGGAATAGGCCATGAGCCGATTGAGTCATCGGAAGGAGTCACAGTGAAAGCCAAGATTGCAGTACTGGCCGGTGACGGAGTCGGTCGCGAGATCGTTCCTGAAGCCGTAAAAGTCTTGAAAATCATTGCCGAGAAGTACGGACACTCGTTTGAGTTTGTCGCAGCCGATATCGGTGGGCAGGCGATCGATAAAGTGGGTGTGCCGTTGCCGAAGGACACCTTGGCGCTTGCCAAGCAGAGCGATGCCGTCTTGCTGGGTGCCGTCGGCGGGCCTCGATGGGAGAGGTTGGAGTACAGCCTGCGGCCGGAGCGCGCGCTGCTCGGAATCCGCGAGGCCTTGGGACTGTATGCCAACTTAAGGCCGGCCAAACTCTATTCGAATCTAGTGGATGCGTCTACGTTGAAGCGCGAGGTGGTCGAGGGAATTGATATCCTCGTGATCCGTGAGCTTACCGGCGGCATCTATTTCGGCAAACCGAAGGGGATCGAAAAGTTGCCGAACGGTGAAGAACGCGGCGTCAACACGGAGGTCTACTCGACGGAAGAAGTTCGGCGGATCGCGAAGGTTGCGTTCGAGGCGGCACGAAAAAGGCGCAAGAAGGTCACCTCGGTCGACAAAGCGAATGTGTTGGAATCGTCCGAGTTGTGGCGCAAGGTGGTCATTGATGTCCATGCGTCTTATCCGGACGTCGAACTAGGACATATCTACGTGGATAACGCCGCGATGCAGCTGGTGCGGAACCCGCGACAATTCGACGTGCTGCTCTGCAACAACATGTTCGGAGACATTCTGAGCGATGAAGCGGCGATGCTGACCGGTTCGATCGGTATGTTGCCGTCGGCGAGTATCGGGGCCAAGGTCGGCCTCTTTGAGCCGATTCATGGGAGTGCTCCGGACATTGCTGGAAAAAATATCGCCAACCCGATCGCCACGATTTCCTCGTCCGCCATGATGTTGTCGTATGCCTTTCAACTCGATAAAGAAGCGGAAGCGATCGAACAGGCCATCGTGAGAACGCTTGATCTTGGATATCGGACTAAAGATATTCAGAGTCCCGGAGCGAAGATCGTCGGCACTGTGGAGATGGGCGAGGCAATTGTCCGAAACTTGAATTAGTCAACGGGCTGAACTATGACAGCCATTCTTTCCACATGGATGATCAGAACACTCGCCGGCAACGGGGAATCCGGTTGTACGGGAGACGGAGGACCTTCAATACTGGCCCGTTTAAACGAACCGAAGGGGATAACGATCGATTGCCATGGCCATATCTATGTGGCCGATTCTGAAAATCATGTCGTCCGCAAAATCGATCGTACGACCGGTATCATTTCAACGGTAGCCGGCATGTCCGACGAGGACCACATGCGCTCAGCTGTGGAAGGGGACGTTCCTGTCCAGCAAATAGATGACGATCCTTTGGCCGATGATGTCGGCGATAACGATCAGCCAAAATTTACTCAGCAAGCCGATTTGAGCGGAACCGTCCGGTATTGGACGAATCAAGCAGCCACATCTCCCAAGCGGTATGACGGAGACGGCAGAACGGCGGTGCAGGCGCAACTGAATTTCCCTACGGCGGTCGCTGTGGACCGGGAAGGGAATGTATATATTGCCGATACCATGAACCATCGTGTACGGATGGTCGATTCTGAAACAGGGATCATTTCAACTCTGGTCGGAACTGGGCAGGCTCGATTCTCCGGTGATGGCGGGCCCGCCGACAAGGCTGCGATCAATGAACCGGCGGCGCTAGCCGTTGACGACGCAGGCAGACTCTATATCGCAGATCAAAGCAATCATCGTATTCGGGTGGTAGACCTCAAGACCGGTGTAATACGGACGGTTGCTGGAATCGGGATCGCGACATACGACGGCGATGGAAAGCCTGCTGTTGACACGGCCCTTGCCGGGCCCAGCGGATTGGCTCTGGCGGATAACCGTTTATATATTGCTGATACCTTCAACAGTCGAGTTCGATGCGTCGAGCTTTCCTCAGGGTTAATGACCACGATGGCCGGCAACGGTGGAGTCTATCGGTACGAGTCGCCGTCGGATGCTCCGTCGCCCAGCCTTTCACGCCCGACGGGAATTACATTCGACCGGGAGGGACGTCTTTTTCTGACCGATTCGGATAATCACCTCATTCGACAGTGGGATGAGGCATCCGGCGTCGCGTTCTGCGTGGCGGGGCAAGGAGTTCCATCCTATTCCGGAGATGGCGGCGCCGCACGAGAAGCAAGTTTGTGTTACCCATTCGGTATCGTCGCCGATCGCGACGGAACGCTGCTGGTGGCCGACACCTTCAATCATCGAATTCGCGTATTGTCATTGGAGTAGGCGCTTCATGATCAGGAAGAAACCAGGGTACACGGTGGCGATTCTTGGCGCGACAGGGGCGGTTGGCAAAGAAACTCTTGAGATTTTGGACGAGCGGAAATTTCCGCTGACGGGCCTTCGGCTCTTTGCGTCCAAACGATCGGCCGGTGAGGTGATGGCGTGCCAAGGCAAGGAGTGGAAGGTCGAAGAGTTGACGGAATCCTCATCGTTCGAGGGTGTCGACTTGGCATTTATCTCGGCCACGGATACCATCAGCAAAGACTATGGGCAACGACTGGGAGCGACCGGTATAGCGGTGATCGACGATAGTGCCGTGTTCCGCATGGACGATCAGGTTCCTCTGGTAGTTCCTGAGGTGAACGCCGGCGCCTTACGCGCCATGCCTAAGGGTATCGTGTCCATTCCCAACTGTACGACCACGCCGTTGGTCATGGCGCTCAAGCCGCTTCACGATGCAGTGGGGGTGAAGCGCGTGGTGGTGACGACCTTTCAATCGGTGTCGGGGACCGGAGCGGCGGCCATGGATGAGCTGATGGATCAGACGAAGGATTTACTGGCGTTTCGAGACGTCACGACGAAAGTCTATCCTTACCAGATTGCCTTCAATCTGTTGCCGCACATCGGTTCCTTCAACGAGGAGGGCGACTGTTCGGAGGAAGTCAAGATTGCGAAAGAGACCCGAAAGATACTCGGAGCGACAGGGCTTCGGGTGACGGCGACGACGGTGCGTGTGCCCGTGTTGCGCTGTCATTCTGAAGCGATTAACGTTGAATTAGAGCGTCCTCTGAAGGCGAACGAGGCCCGGGCTGCGTTGGCAGCCATGCCCGGCGTGATTGTCTACGATGATCCGGTGAAGAAGCTGTACCCAATGCCGCTCGATGCCACCGGAAAAGATGAGGTCTACGTCGGCCGCGTCCGTGAGGATGAATCGATCATGAACGGCCTCAATCTCTGGGTTGTCTCCGATAATCTTCGCAAAGGAGCGGCGCTGAATGCCATTCAGATCGCAGAATGTCTAGTGAATGGTTAGCGAGTGTGCTGTATCACGGAACTGATTGGGTACTCCATTCATGGGATGAAAGTTGATGCCGGAATGGACAACGCTGGGCAAGATCTTCATCGGAATAGGGCTCGCCATTGTTGCGCTTGGAATTCTATTGGTCGTTGTGGACCGGATTCCTGGATTAGGAAATGTCTTCAGTTGGCTCGGTAAGCTTCCGGGCGACATCTTCATCAAACGCGATAATTTCAGCTTTTATTTCCCCATCGCGACAAGTATTGTCCTCAGCATTCTTCTGAGTCTGCTATTCTATCTCGTAGGATGGCTCTTCCGCCGATGATGGTCGCACGACTCTGGGCCGGCGCAGCAGGATTAGGAATCTGTCTTGGCTCGGTCATAATGCCGGAGGTCCAGGCGGCGCAATCGATTCGTGTGTTGTTGGCTCCGGATGTCCAGCAGCTGGAAATCCATACCGATCAGACCATTTGGGTCACGGACGAACATGATCAGGCATGGTCTTATCGTCCTGTCCTGCGGATCAAGGTACGTGGCCATGCATTGATCCTCAACGGCAAACCGGTGGTGAGCGATCGACTGACCTTACGGGCGGGCGATCACGATATCAAACTCCGGCTGAATGGGAACGGCAACAGAACAGCGCTCCATGCGAACGATGAGAAAAGCGCGCTGCACGTCAGTGGATTGATTCAGCTCGTTCGGCGCGGAAAGGGACTGCTCCTTGTCAATCATGTCGATTTAGAGGAGTACGTCAAAGGTGTCGTGCCGGCAGAAGCGAATCCGGCCTGGCACCTCGAGATGCTGAAGGTCCAGGCAGTCGCTACTCGAACCTATGCGTTGTATCAGCACATGCTCAGCTCCACGCGGGACTATGATGTAACGGCAGGGATTCAAGACCAGGTGTATCGGGGTCGCCAAGGCATAGACGCGCGGGTGGTGGAGGCGGTGGAATCCACGAGGGGACTTGTCGTGACCCACCAAGGCGCTCCCATCTATGCCGCGTTCTCTTCGACCGCCGCCGGAATCACGGAAGACGCCATGATTGTGTGGTCGAAAGATCTTCCATATTTAAAGGGTGTTGAATGCCCGTTCGATATCGAATCTCCATATTATCAGTGGAAAGCGTCCGTCAAAATCGAGGCCTTGGAGAAGAATTTGCGGCAACAAGGATTTGTAGTGGGAACCATCGCGACGATGGCACCGCATTCCTATAGCCGTGCGGGACGAGTGGCGACAGTGCGGATTGTGGATTCGAACGGAGAGTTGATTCTACGGGGTGAAGACTTGCGTAAAGCGGCGGGGTATACTGTGATACCCAGCACACAATTTACGGTTGAGTTGATCGGACAGGACGTCATCTTCTCCGGCTACGGAGCCGGCCATGCAGTTGGTCTCTGTCAGTGGGGTGCGAAAGAACTGGCGGAGTTAGGCTATTCGTTTTCGAGCATTCTTAGTTACTACTATCCTGGAACGGAGCTGCGGGATGCGTCATTGACCCTAGCACCTCCTGCCCCTTCGGCGTCTCCATCCTGATGCAACTTTCCGAGTTCGACTTTCCCTTCGATCCTTCCCTAGTCGCGTTGCAGCCGGTTAACCCTCGTGATCGGGCTCGACTGTTGCTCCTCGATCGCCAAACCGACCGACTTGTGCATCGCCGTGTCGCCGACCTTCCGTCTCTGCTCAATCCGATGGATCTGCTGATCGTGAATGACACGAAGGTCTTGGCGGCGCGGGTGTCGGGAATCAAAAGACCCACCGGAACAGCAGTCGAGGTGTTATTTGTGAGGGATCTCGGTGGCAGCAGGTGGGAGATCCTGGCCAAGGGCTCATTCAGAATCGGTCAGGTCATCGAATTTGACCGACAATCCCGTGCTGTGATCGTCAAGAGGGATGCGACGGGCACGGAGGTGATTGTGGAGAGTTCGCTGTCGTTCACCAGATTTCTTGAAGAACGAGGAAGGATGCCGCTTCCACCGTACATGAAGCGTCCACCCACTCAGGAGGATCGTCAGTGGTATCAGACGGTCTTTGCCAAGCATGAGGGTGCGATCGCCGCACCGACCGCGGGGCTTCATTTTACTGAAGAACTGTTTCGACGACTACGCGAAGCCGCGATTAATGTGGTCACCGTAACCCTGCATGTTGGCCCCGGCACGTTCAAGCCGGTGACGGCGGAGCGAATTGAGGACCATCAGATGGGGGGAGAAGTCTTTCACGTCAGTGAGTGTACGGCCGACGCGATCACCCAGACGAAGCGCGCAGGCGGGCGGGTGGTCGCCGTGGGTACCACAGTTGTTCGTACGCTTGAAACCATCATGAAAGAGAAGGGGGAGATGGTCTCGATGTCCGGCGAGAGCCGGCTTTTTATTACCCCAGGATTCCAGTTCAGGGTCGTCGATGCTCTCATGACGAATTTTCACCTTCCACGGACTACGTTATTGATGTTGGTGTCGGCCTTCGCAGGAATCGAGCCAATGCGGAGGGCCTATGAAGAGGCGGGCAAGGAGCGATACCGCTTCTACAGCTATGGCGACGCGATGCTGATCATCTAGCTGCTTGCCGATCCAGCATGGCTCGACGAGGGGAAGTTGACTTTACAACAATTCTCTGCGGATGGTGATCGGCAGCTTGGCTTTCATCGATTGCTGGAATGAAACGAGGGCCCGTTGCTGTTTCTGCAACAGCATGTCGTCCAACACCCGCTGCTTAGCCTCCGCTGCTTTCGCAGGGTCTGAATCTTGGGGCCTGGTCATGAGAGACTGTCCTTCGGCAATCTCCGCAGGCGTGAGGGCAACGGAGTCTCGTACGATCATGCGAGCCTTATTAGCCAGGACTTCCTGGTGCTGGATCGACTCAAATGACGCCGGAGTGAGATGATTGGCCGCGAGAATACGACGGTAGAGCTCCGGGTCGAATGCTCCGTTCTTCTGAAAGGCCGGAGTTTGCATGATCAGTTCCCGCAAATCGGCATCGGAAACCCTCACGCCCATTTCTTCAGCCGCGATGATCCAAATACGACTATCGACAAGCTGCCCCACGACGAATTCCTTGAACTCTTCTTCTTTGAAGTCGGTCTTCACGTTTTCTCTGTAGATGCGGCGCATATTTTCATAAGTGCGTTTGAATTCATCAATGGTGACCGATTGATCTCCGACCTTGGCGACAGGTCCGCCCGCCTGCTCCCCAAAGCCCCACCATCCCATCGTAATCACGAAGGCTATCGCTAAGAGACCCATGATGGATTTGAGCAACCAGGGGTAGTTGTGTGCCGCGTCGCGCATTGTCTTGATCATGACACTCCTCTTCTATTATTGACCAGCAGTGTACTGGTGGTCCGGACAGAAGGCAAGGCCCGATAGGCTCAGCCTTACACGGATGTCTACAAGCGTCAGTTTTTTTGGGGGAGGCTGGCTCCTTCGCACTGCTTTCAGGAAGGGAAGAGACGGTTCGGCAAGATTCCAAAAAGAAACTAAGAAAAAAGGGCGGTCTTTATTTGTGCAAGTTGATGCGATTTGTTATACTTTGCAACTAATTAGAAGGAGAATCCTTGGCAGGGGAGAGGGCAACCTCGACGACGCTGGAAGCAAGAGTCTATCCGAAGGCCCATGTCCTGAATCGGTTCATCGCGAAGTTAATCGATCTGTTCATTGTCGTCGCTGCCGGCGAAATCGCTCCTCCGGTCGGCTTTCTTTCCGGCTTGGCCTACATCTTGATTGCCGATGGATTTGCAGGTGGTAAAAGTATCGGCAAACGGTTGGTCGGTCTGCAAACCATGCGATTGGATGGCCCAGATACGGCCGGTTTCCGAGAGTCGATCATCCGGAATCTTCCGCTGGGGGGCGCACAGATTGCGTATGCGGTCCCATACATTGGGTGGCTTGTATCGCTTGTCATCTTAGCGTTTGAGAGTTTTTTGATCATTGGAAATGAGCAGGGTCATCGGCTTGGCGATGAAGTAGCGAGGACTCACGTATTAGACGCCGGTCAACTTGCGGTGCCGGATTAGGCAAGTCGTACATGAAGCACACAGGCTAGGCGCCGGATCGCCCGGCCAATATGAAGGGAGAGATGCCGTGGGGTTCCCAGGAGATGTATTCGGTTGGTTCTCCGATGACCTGGCGATTGATTTAGGCACCGCAACCACTCTCGTGTATGTCCACGGGAAGGGGATCGTTCTGAATGAGCCCTCCGTCGTCGCAGTCGAAAAGAAAAGCGAAAAAGTGCTGGCCGTCGGAGCCGAGGCGAAGAAAATGCTCGGTCGCACGCCCGGGAATATCGTTGCGGTTCGGCCGATGAAGGAAGGTGTGATCGCCGATTTCGAGATGGCCGAACAAATGCTGAAACATTTCATCCGAAAGGCCCACAATCGCAGCGCGTTTGTGCGACCGCGCATCATCATCGGCGTGCCGTCCCGCATTACGCAGGTCGAGCAACGCGCGGTGCGCGATTCGGCCGAATTGGCCGGAGCACGAGAAGTTTATCTGATCGAAGAGCCCGTCGCTGCAGCCATAGGGTCCGGATTGCCGATTACGGAGCCGTCCGGCAACATGGTTGTCGATGTGGGAGGCGGCACGACGGACATCGCCGTCATCTCGCTGGGTGGCATCGTGTACAGCGAGTCCGTCAAGGTCGCCGGTGATCGCATGGACGAAGCGATCATGAATTACATCAAGAAAAAGTATAATCTGCTCATCGGTGAGCATATGGCGGAGCGGATTAAATTTGAAATCGGGTCCGCCTACCCGTTCGAGGAGCGGAAAACCATGATGATCAAGGGGCGGGATTTGATCTCGGGCATTCCGCGCACGTTGGTCATCGATGACGCGGAGGTTCGTGAAGCTTTGCAAGAACCCATCGGAACGATCGTGAACGCGATCAAGATCGCATTGGAGAACACCCCGCCGGAGCTGGCTGGGGATATTATCGATCGCGGGATTGTATTGACGGGAGGAGGTTCCCTCCTGAAAGGGATGGACACACGATTCCGAGAGGAAACGAACCTACCGATCATTACGGTGGACGATCCGCTGACTTCTGTGGTGTTGGGGGTCGGCAAAATTCTGGACGAGCTGGATCTCCTCCGAAAGGTATCGGTCATGTCACAAGCAAACAACCTCCGGTAAGGTTCCATCCCTCATGCGGATGGTCAATTTACGCGCACCGTACAGCGCTAGGCGTGTTGTCCTCGTTCTTGCCGTCATTCTCGCGCTCGGCTTCCTGCTTCTACCCGGCCAACTTCAAAGCGGCTTCCAATACATAGGCAATCCTCTGGGATGGATTATCAGCTGGCCTCTCCAAGTCGTGGCCGGGATCCATGATCGGATCGCCGATGTCTGGGGACGATATGTGGCCCTTCAAGGGGTTGAAGAAGAAAATCAACAGTTGAAGAGAGAACTGGATCTTCTCAAAGAACAAAACGGACAGTTGCGGGAAGCCTCGGTGGCGACGGAGCGGTTCTCAGCATTGCTGGAGTTCAAGAAGCAAGCTCTTCCCACATCTGTGGCGGCGCAAGTGATCGGACGGGATACCGGCAATTGGTATAAGACGATCATTCTGAACAAGGGCGCGTCCGATGGGCTTCAATCGGATCAGGGAGTGATTACACCGGCAGGGGTTGTAGGTCGTGTCGTCAAAACCACAGCCTCCACCGCCGTCGTCTTACTCGTGACGGATCCCAATAATGCGATTGCCGGATTAATTCAGCGCACCAGAGATGAAGGAATCGTGGAAGGGACGACGCAGGGACAGGCCCGACTCAAGTATATTCCGCTATTGTCCAACGCGCGGCCGGGCGATCACGTTGTCACGTCAGGATTGGTGGGAGGGTTCCCCCGGGGTATACCGATCGGCACGATCATAAGAATCGATAAGGAGGAGGAAGCGCTGTTCCAATCTGCGGAACTCTCTCCGGAGATCGATCCGAATCGGGTCGAGGAAGTGCTGGTTATTCAGTCTCCCTCTATTCCGAACGAAGGAGAGCGTCTTGGCGTTCCCAAGCTCAAGCCATGAAAGCACTCCTCTATTTTGTTGTGATCGTTGGTGTGGTGCCGATTCAGTCCGTTCTCCTGCCGCACATCAGCTTGTGGGACGTGAAGCCGGATCTCGGTTTTGTGGCGGTGTGCTTAGTCGGCCTCATAGCAGGAGAGCTTGATGGCTTGTTGGTCGGTCTCGCGCTTGGATGGGCGATGAGTCTGTTTTCCGCGCAGGATCTGATGTCCGGTGCAATCATGAAGGGAGCCGTGGGATTCGTAGCGGGTCTCGCTGGCCGACAGGTGGTCTATCTGAGCCCTGTCGTTTTCGTGGCGGGTCTGCTGGTCGTATCCTGTTCAGCCGGCCTCATCACTCCGTTCGTTCTAAAGCTCAGTGTGCAACAAGATTGGTGGTGGGCTGTCTGGACCATCGTGCTGCCGCAAGCCTGTCTTGATGCGGTGCTTGGAGGAGCGATCTACTGGCTCATGTGGAATCGTTTGAATATCGAGCAGCTGATGTCCGAGTCTCGAATGTAGGCATTCACTATGGTGACAGGGCATTCTTCGGAATCAGAATTTGGCGACCTTCATCGACGGCTCTTCATCCTCCGTGTAGGACTTCTTTTGGTGGTGGCATTGCTGGGTCTGCGTCTCTGGCATCTACAAATTCACGAGGGGCCTTATTATCGAGACTTGTCGGAAAACAATCGTACCAGATTAGTGTTGCTTGAACCGGCACGTGGCCTGATCTATGACCGGCACGGTGTCCTTCTGGCCAATAACGTACCGAGTTTCAGCCTCTACGTCATGCTGGAAGACGTGAAGGATCGCGAATTCTTGATTCAACAGCTGACCGATTTGCTCGGTCTCGATCCGGCGCTCGTTCGGAAAAAAATGACGGCGAAAGGCAGCAAGCTGATTCCGCGCAAGATCAAAGACCGCATGACCCTGCGCGATGCCACGCTGGTCGAGTCCCATCGTCTCGACATGCCCGGTGTCATGATTCAGGTCGAGTCCCAGCGCAACTATCCAGGCGGCGTGACGGCGGCCCATCTCCTCGGCTATGTAGGAGAGATTTCAGCGGATCAACTGGAGAAACCGGAATTTCTCGACCTCCATCAGGGCAGCATCGTGGGACAATATGGTGTGGAAAAGTCCTATGATCGGCACATGCGGGGAATGGCCGGTCAAAAGAGCGTGGAAGTCGATGCCCTCGGCCATGAGAAGAAGGCCTCGGTCGTCGAAAGGCCGCAAGCGGGGAACGACCTCTACCTTACCATCGATGTGCGGCTCCAAAAGGTTGCCGAAGATCTGTTGGGCGAAGAACAGGGCGCCATCGTCGCGCTCGATCCGAATAGCGGTGATATTTTAGCCATGGCCAGCCGTCCCGGCTTCGACCCCAACGTGCTCTCGCGAGAGCTGACCACGAAGCAATGGGTGGAAATCGTGCAGGACGAAGGGCGTCCATTGAACAATCGCGCCTCACAGGGACAGTATCCCCCTGGTTCCACCTTCAAGATCCCGATGGCGGTCGCCGCGTTGGAGACAAAAACCATGTCGCCTTCCAGTACCGTGTTCTGTAATGGAGGGTACCAGTTCGGCAAGCGGCTGTATCATGACTGGAAAGCCAGCGGTCATGGGTACGTCGATCTGCACAATGCCTTGGTCCATTCTTGCGATGTGTACTTTTATACGATCGGTCAACGGATGGGGATCGATGTGATGGCCGAGTTTGGGAAGGACTTCGGACTTGGGAAGGCCACTGGAGTGGAATTACCGTCGGAACGATCCGGTATCATGCCGTCAACCGCATGGAAGCAAAAAGCCAAGAACGAGCAGTGGTTGCCCGGCGAGACCATTTCGGCTGCCATCGGGCAAGGATATGTGACTGTGACGCCGTTACAAATGGCGAGTCTCGTCGGCACAGTCGCCAACGACGGAGTCAACTATCGTCCTCGTCTGGTGCAGGCCGTCATGGATCGAACGTCGGGAAACCTTCAAGAATTGCCGGCCGTTCCACGCGGAAAAATCAATGCGAAACCGGAAACATTTCGCGTCATCAAGGATGCGCTCGCCGACGTCGTCACAAAAGGAACGGCGACGAAGGCAAAATCCTCTGTGGTGACGATCGGTGGGAAAACAGGTACGGCTCAAGTGGCGGCGCTCCGGACGGGACCGGAAGAAAACATTCCGAAAAAGTTCCGAGACCATGCATGGTTCGTCGCCTTTGCGCCGGTGGAATCGCCGAAGATCGCCGTTGCCGTGCTCGCGGAACATATGGGGCACGGTGGGGCTACTGCGGCTCCTCTTGCGAAAGAAGTCATTGAAACATATATGAAGCTCACCCCCCAGATACCGGCCGTCACCTCGGACCTTTCCCGTGGGAACCAGGCGGGGCGTTCAGTGAAAGATTCATGATCAATCGGTTGACCGAGCATCGAGGTCTCGATAGTTTCGATATCCGCTATGTGGCCTTGATTGTTGCCATCCTGGGGATCGGAGTGTTGTCCATTTATAGTGTCACGCATGGGCACCAGAGTGGGACGGCGCCGTATTATCTCAAACAGTTGATATGGATCGGCCTCGGCGTGGCGGCCTTCCTCGTCATGTGGGCATCGGACTACCATCATCTTGCGCGATTTGCCTATCCCGCTTATGCCGTTATCTTGCTGATGCTGATCTTTGTGTTGTTTGAAGGGCGAACGAGCAAAGGGGCTCAACGGTGGATTGCGTTGGGCCCCCTCAACTTCCAGCCGTCTGAATTCGCCAAGCTCGTCCTCATTTTGGTGTTGGCACACTACTACTCGAAAGCCCCTCGTGTGGGATGGTTGCAGCGCGTCATCGTTCCGGGACTCTTGGTGCTGCCCGGCCTCCTTCTGATCCTCAAGCAACCCGATTTGGGAAGCGGACTCAGCTTTGTTGCGGTGTATGCCGCCATGCTTCTCATGGTGGGAGTTCGTTCGCAAGCCTTAGGGTTTATCCTGTTGTTCTCGATCATGCTGTTTCCGTTCGCCTGGGAGGGAGTGTGGGGGTCCTTGCATGATTACCAGCGACAGCGCATTATGGCGTTCGTCGATCCCGGTTATGATCCGGCAGGAAAAGGCTACCATGCCTTGCAATCGAAAATCGCGATTGGGTCGGGAGAATTGTTGGGTAAGGGGCTTTACGGGGGTACCCAAAGTCAGCTAAGGTTTTTGCCGGAGGGCCATACCGATTTTGTGTTCGCCGTCTTTGCGGAAGAATGGGGATTTCTCGGCGTGCTGGTTCTGTTGACGTTGTTTGTGGCGCTGATGTGGTTGTCGCTGGAAATCGCGTCCAAGGCGAAGGATCAACTTGGAGCGCTACTCGCCGTGGGGATCGTGGCCATGTTGTGTTTCTGTGTCGTGATCAATATCGGTATGACGGCGGGGATGTTTCCCATCGTCGGCATTCCCTTGCCTCTGGTGAGCTATGGCGGAAGCGCCACCATTATGACCATGGCGTCGTTGGGCTTGCTGTTGAACGTCAAGCGGAAGCGGTTAAGCCTGTTTTATTGAGTGATGACCGAACAGGCGGAACGCTCGGGTTCCGTTGTTCGAAGAAATAATATGAAAAGCCGGTGGAGCCGGGGTGCGGAGTGAATGAAAGACCTGGGCGTGGACCCGCGTCAATCGCACTCAGCCGGTTCTCACGTGGCTTGTAGATCAAAGGAGTCAATATGGGAAGTGAGATTGCGATAACCGTCGCGCGGGAAGAAACCCGTGTGGCCGTGATCGACGGTGGAGTCGTCACCGATTTGTTCGGCGACCGCACGAAGCATAAGGATTTTGTCGGAAATATCTATAAAGGAAAGGTCGCCAAGGTGTTGCCGGGTATGCAAGCGGCGTTTGTGGATATCGGCCTGGAAAAGGCGGCGTTTATGCATGTTTCCGATCTCTTGGTGGATGCGGAGCCGGGGGACATGCTGGTTGAGGCCGAGGAAGACGAAAAAGATTCGGAGATGCTTCGTCCGAAGCGCCAGAGCGCGAAACCGATCGAACAACTGCTGAGTGAGGGCCAGGAGCTGATGGTCCAGATTTCGAAGGGCCCAATCGGCACCAAGGGGTCGCGAGTGACGACGTATGTCTCGCTCCCGGGACGCTATCTCGTCTTTATGCCCAACGTCGACCATATCGGTGTGTCTCGGCGGATTCCACGGGACGAAGAACGGGCCAGACTGAAAGAAATCATGCGCCGGATCAGGCGCCCCGGCTTCGGCTATATCGTGCGGACGGTCAGTGAAGGCGTCAAGGAAGATGAATTGAAATCCGACGTCGACTTTCTGCATGTCCTCTGGCAGGACATTTTGACGAAGCGGGAACAATTGCCGGCTCCTGCATTGCTGCATTCTGATTTGAGCTTGAGCTTCCGTGTCGTGAGAGATTTGTTCGGCAAAAAGGTGGATCGATTGTGGATCGATTCGCGAGCGGAATACGAAGCCATTCGGGACTTCGTGCAGCGATTTTCTCCCGAGCAGACCTCGCGGATTCATTTCTACGATAAGGATGAGCCCTTGTTCGATCATCTGGGGGTGGAGCAGGAAATCGCGCGTGCATTGAGCCGGAAAGTCTGGCTCAAGTCGGGAGGCTATCTCGTGATCGATCATACCGAAGCGATGACGGTAATCGACGTCAATACGGGACGCTTTGTGGGCAAACGGGATCAGGAAGAGACCATCTTACGCAACAACCTTGAGGCGGCTAAAGAGGTCGCCTATCAGCTGAAACTGCGGGGAATCGGCGGGATCATCATTGTCGATTTCATCGACATGGAGCGGGAAAAGAATCGGGATAAGGTCTACCATGCGTTGGTGGACGCCATGGCGTCGGATAAGGCAAGAACGAGGATATCCAGGATTTCTGATCTCGGCTTGATCGAAATCTCCCGCGAGCGGGTGCGGGAGGATCTGTTACGTTCGCTGTCGGAACCGTGCCGCTACTGCGAGGGCCGTGGATATACGAAATCTCCCACGACCGTCGCGTACGAAATTTTCCGCGAGATCCGAAGGATTGAACCGTCTGCGGATCAGCAACGGATTATCGTGGGAGCCCATCCGACGGTCGCTGAATTGCTGCAAGACGAAGAGCGCCATGGAGTGGAAGTATTGGAGCGAGATTGTTCAGCGAAAATCATCGTCACACCGGACAGTCAGTTGCATCTTGAGCAGTACGATCTGGTGGTACTCTAGTCGAATGCCGTTACAGCCGCCTCTTTATCGGGATTGATACGATGCCTACCGGAATTTTCTGCCGTTGAAACGAATTCCCTGCCGATGATCGAGCGCGATCATGGATGAAGCATCCTTGACTTTCTGGCTCACGCTCCAAGCGATCGATGGCGTCGGGGATCGCACTCTTCTCAAGTTGATCCACGCGTTTGGAGCACCCGATGCGGTGCTCGGCGCAACGACGGGCGACTTGATCGCCGCCGGGTGCAGTCCTGAATTGGCGGAATCCGTTCGGCGGGGGCCGGAGTTAAGCATCCGGCGGCAAATCGATCGCCAAGTGAAGATTGTTGGACGCCTCAAGATTCAAACGATCACGTTGTTTGATCGATCCTATCCAGCCCGACTCAAAACCATTCCCGATCCACCGCCGTTATTGTATGTGAGCGGAAGCTTATCGCCGAAGGACGAGGTCGCGGTGGCGATTGTGGGTGGCCGGCGGGCGACTCCATCAGGAAGACTCATCACGGAAGAGATTGCGAGTGATCTGGCCGGATGCGGGGTGACGATCGTGAGCGGTCTGGCTCGGGGAATCGATGCAGCGGCGCACCGAGGAGCGCTGATGCACAAGGGTCGCACGATCGCAGTGCTCGGTTGCGGCATCGATCGGACCTACCCCTCGGAGCATCACACACTCCGGCGGAATATTGAATCCCACGGCGCCGTGATCTCGGAGCTTCCGATCGGCGCTGCTCCTCAAAGTCACCACTTTCCGCGAAGGAATCGGATCATCAGCGGGCTTACGTTGGGCGTGCTGGTCGGCGAGGCCGCGACCGACAGCGGCTCATTGATCACCGCGAAACTGGCGTTGGAACAAGGTCGAGAGGTGTTCGCCGTACCCGGTTCAGTCAAGGAAGAAGCCTGTCGCGGATCGAATCGCCTGATCAAAGAGGGGGCGAAGCTGATCGAAGGAGCCCAAGACATTCTCGATGAGATTTTTCCGCAAATCGATGCTCGGCAACGGGCGATGCTGCATCCCGATCGGGCATTGATGGAAGTGCGTGTGCCGCTGGGAAGGGAAGAGACAGTGGCGTACGAAGCGCTGTCCTATGAAGCCCGATCCATTGATACGGTGATCGAGAGCACCGGGCTGAGTGCTGCAGAGGTGTCGGCGGCGTTGCTTTCATTGGAATTGAAGGGACAAATTCGTCAATTGCCGGGGCAGCAGTACATCCGTCGCTAGCATATGAAGAACATAGTCAGGAAGCCTTGTCACCCAGGTACTTTCCCATCACTACCTATGGTTCCTAACGTCTTGCTGATGGTTGCTGACTGCCATTCTAGTTGCACGAATCTCCGATATTTGGTACGGATGATACAATTCCTGAGAGGTAGACGGAGTTGCCATGGGGAAATCGCTGATCATTGTTGAGTCGCCGACGAAGGCAAAAACGATTACGAAATATCTGGGCCGCGGGTATACCGTCATGGCGTCGGTGGGACATGTCAAGGATCTTCCGACGAGCAAATTAGGCGTGGATCTCGAGAACGATTTCGAACCGCAGTACGTCACTATCAAAGGCAAGTCGAAGGTATTGGCCGAGATCAAGAAGAAGGCTGAGGAAGCCGACAAGGTCTTTCTCGCGCCGGACCCCGATCGTGAAGGGGAAGCGATTGCCTGGCACATCGAGCAAGAGCTGCTCGGAAAATCGAAGAAGAAAAAGAAAGACGGAAAAATCTTCCGAGTCCTCTTCAACGAAATCACGGAATCAGCCATCAAGCGCGCGCTCCAGTCGCCGGGCGAGATCGATATGAAACTGGTGAATGCTCAGCAGGCCCGCCGCGTGTTGGATCGCATCGTCGGGTATCAAGGCAGTCAGTTGCTCTGGAACAAGGTCCGGCGTGGACTCAGCATGGGCCGAGTGCAGTCGGTGGCCATGCGGCTGATTTGCGAGCGTGAAGCGGAGCGGGACGCGTTCCGATCCGAAGAGTACTGGTCGATCACCGCGCTGCTGGCGGGAATCAATCCTCCGGCCTTCGAGGCGAAGCTCCACCATATCAATGGGGAAGAGGCGTCGATTGAAAACGCCGAGCAAGCCGGCCGCATCGTCGGCGAGATTCAAGGAAAGACCTTCGTCGTCCAATCGATCGAACGCCGAGAAAAGAAACGGAATCCCGTCGCGCCGTTCATTACGAGTCGGTTGCAGCAAGAAGCCTCGCGGAAGCTGCACTTCTCGCCGAAGAAAACGATGACACTGGCGCAGCAATTGTATGAAGGGATCGAAATCGGCGCCGAGGGCGCGACCGGGTTGATCACCTATATGAGAACCGATTCGCCGCGCATTTCCAACGAGGCGACGGCCGACGCGCGCGAGGTGATCCAGTCGCGATTTGGGGCGGACTATCTTCCGGGCACGCCGAACGTTTACAAGACCTCGAAAGCGGCGCAAGAAGCGCACGAAGCCATCAGGCCGACGTCGGCGGGCCGCGATCCTGAATCGATCCGTCAGTACTTGGATCACGATCAGTACAATCTCTACAAGTTGATCTGGAATCGGTTCATCGCATCGCAGATGGTGCCGGCCATTTTGGACGTCACCCGCATCGATTCGATGCCCGTCGACACGAATGAACGGTATCTCTTCCGCTCGACCGGAACGGTCGTAAAATTCCCCGGCCATACCATCGTGTATATGGAAGGGGTCGACAAAGAATTGCCCTCGCAGAAACCGAAGGCCGATCAGGAAGCGGATGACGACGAACGTCAGCTCCCGGAACTGTCCGAAGGGGAACGGCTGCGACTGGTGGAACAGGACGGGCAGACGGTCCCCGGAATGATATCAAAACAACATTTCACGCAGCCGCCGCCCCGGTATAACGAAGCGCTCTTGATCAAAGAGCTCGAGGAAAAAGGTATCGGGCGACCGTCGACCTATGCCGCCATTATCTCCACGATCCAGGATCGCAAGTACGTGGAAAAGACCGAAGGGCGCTTAGTCCCGACGGAGACGGGTAAAACCGTGAACGATTTTCTGCTGAAGGGCTTCCCCGAACTCATCAACGTCGACTTCACGTCTCAGCTGGAAGAACAGCTGGATGAGGTCGAAGAGGGGAATAAGCAGTGGGTCGCGGCCGTGCGGGATTTTTACCTGCCGTTTACGCGGGAGATGGAGCGGGCGAAAACCATTCCAGGGCCCAAAGACACGGTAGAGCCGCCGACCGACATTCCGTGCGAGAAGTGCGGACGGATGATGGAGATCAAGTGGGGCCGGAACGGCAAGTTCCTCGCCTGTCCGGCGTACAAAGACGATCCGCCGTGCAAGAACACCCAAAACTTCGAAAAGCTGCCGGACGGCACCATCAAGATCGTGCCCAAGCAGGAATTGACCACCGATCAGGTTTGCGACAAGTGCGGAAGTCCCATGGTGGTGAAGACCGGACGTTTCGGCAAGTTCATCGCCTGTTCAGGCTATCCGCAGTGTAAGACGACCAAACCTCTTGCTCTTGGCGTCAAATGTCCGCAGCCCGACTGCGGCGGCGATCTCGTCCAGAAGCGAACACGCAAAGGCCGCTCATTTTTCGCGTGCAGTAATTATCCCAAATGTGAATTTGCCATTTGGGATCGTCCCGTACCCAAAGCTTGTCCAACGTGCCAGGCGCCATTTTTGGTTGAAAAAGTCAGCAAGCAGGAAGGCCGAAGCGTACAATGCCGCAACCAAGATTGCGGCTATCGCGAAGCAGGGTGACGATTCATAGTGGTTCCCGTTCAGTTCCGTGCAGGCCATCGATCTCCGTAGTCATTTCTGTACTTACCCTCGACTCGCTAGAAGTCGCGAGGGTCCCGCGCATTCATGCGCAGGAGGTTCATACTCGGCGCCTGGTCGAACCGCTCACCGTAATGCTGAGGGTTAACTCATGACAGACATATCCAGGATGTGCGCGGTAGTGGTCCTGCTCTGTGCAGGGTTGGCTTCGCTGTCGCCGGTCGCGGCAGAGGAGCCGGCTTCTGCGCCGATTGGGACGCAGACTGTCGGCATGATAGTCGGCGGAATGTTGCCGGTGCGAGTGGTGGACGCGCAATCATCCAAGTTAAACGGTGTGGCCGTGCATCCCTCGTGGCAGATCGCGTTGACCGATCCGCTCGGCGACGGGTGGTGGCGTGGCGCAGTCGCCCTGGGGGTTGAAGCGGCGTTCTTAGGGATTGCGGAACCGACCAGCGCGTATGGCATTGGTGTCACACCAAAATTGGTCTATACGCTCACTTCGTTCGGTTCACTGAAGCCCTATCTTGAAGGCGGTGGCGGCCCGCTCTGGACGAATTTCAACGGCCGCATTCCCGAGCAAGGCACCGATTTCAATTTTCTGGTCTGGGGTGGGACAGGCGCCACCTATCATCTGACCACGCGATGGGCGTTAAACGCCGGCATCCGCTTCAGTCACATCTCCAATGCCGACACCGGTTCTCCCAACCGTGGGCTCAATTACCTGCTGCCGTTTATAGGACTCTCCTCGAAGCTCTTTTGAGTGGTAGACGTAGCGCGGGTTGCCTCGCACGTAAGTCCTTTCTCTGCTTTTGCCTTCGAGATGGATGACAGCTTTTTAGGTCTTCGCTAAGGGCCAGACATGAGCTGGCTCCTTAATGACTGTTAAGAGAGTGCCCATTACCACTCATGACCACTCATGCCTGCTATAGAAATGAGGCAGTTTAGTCATATCCACACCATTCTGCTACATCGCCTGTAGGATAAATCATTCATGGTTTCATGAGAGAAATTTTCTAACCCGCTGATCGTCAATTGGTCTGCGTCTCATCTTACGAATAAGGCAGAACGGCACTCCCTTTGCTGAATATCCTTTCAGAGTCCGATATTTTGTGCGGTCCGACTAGGATTATTCCGAGTCTTTCTTTCTCATAGAAATGTTTTATGCTCACTAAGAAGATTGTACAGATGATCGAACATCCTACCCGGGGCGAAGGTGTGGAAGAAATCGGCAAATGTGAGAGTCGGGGCTGGTATTTGATCCGCACCAGGGACTTTGGGTTGCTCTGGTGGGGGCAGGTCATTTCTCAAGTCGGAGAAGGTCTCAATAAGGTCGCTCTGCTCTGGTTTGTGTATACCCTCACCGGTTCAGCTCTTAAAGTCACGGTGGTCGGATTGCTCCAAACTGTTCCGCCTTTGCTGTTGGGCCCTCTCATCGGAGTGTTTCTTGACCGTCTGCCGAAGAAGACCGTAATGGTGTGGGTAGACTTGATTCGTACCATCATGACCTTTCTCATCCCGGCTTTATTTGCGCTCGACCTTCTCTCCCTGGAAGGCCTCTATGTCTTGATCTTCTTGACGTCGATCTTCTCGACCATCTTTGGACCGGCTCTGGTATCGGCTGTCCCGCGCTTGGTCCGTCCGTCTGAATTGGTGACGGCAAATGCTCTGATCCAAGGCACGAATAATATCGGATTATTATTGGGACCGGCAATCAGCGGCGTGCTCATCGCGATGATGGGTGCGGAGAATGTCCTCTATGTCAATGCGGCCACCTTCCTCGCATCGGCACTGTGTCTCATTCCCATGCGGATTCATGAGACGCTCAATATCGGCAAAGAGGCATCCAACATGTCCACCTCCGTGCTTGATGATTTGAAAGTAGGATTTCGATTCGTTTTCGGTGCGCAATCGACGGTTTTTCTTCTGGCCATTATCTCAGCCTTGTACAACCTTGGCGTGGGCGCCTTTGTGTTCATCCTGCCGGTGTACGCGAAAGAGTTTCTCCAGGTCGGTCCGGTTCAACTGGGTTGGCTTTGGTCAGGCCTCGGGGTCGGCATGCTGGCGGTGTCCACCTGGCTCGCCTGGAAGCACCAGGGAGATCTGCATAGCCGCTTGCGCCTCATCGTCCGTGGAATGACGATAGGAGGACTGGCGGTCTGCAGTCTCAGCCTGCTCGACACACCGCTGGTTGCTGCCGCGGTGGTCATCGTCGTCGGTGGCAGCACAGCGGTCATGAATCCCGTCGTGTGGGCGTTGCTCCAGGAGGCCACACCGGAGCACTTGATGGGACGCGTGCTCACGACGTTCAGTACGGGATCCATGGCCACTGCCATGGCGGGCATGACCGGCTTTGGATGGATTGCGGACACCGTCGGTCCGGCGCAAAGTCTGATCGGACTTGGTCTCGTGCTGTTACTGACGGCGGCTGTCGCAATCCGGTGTATGCGTCAAACAGTCATTGTGCAACAGGTTGCAACTTAGACCTCGCTTCAGGTTGCAGGGCGCCCAGTCGTTTTGCCCCCCGTTCTGCCTTTCTTGTCGACCCCATTCCGATATTCGGCCCCATTCCGATATAACGTGGTAAGCCGAGGTCACGTATGCGGGAAATAACCGGCATACGCTGGCTATCAGACCGATCCCTCACGATGGATCAGGAAGAAAAGTTCTCTCGTATGGCGGAACGTCGAATTCTCCATCGCAAACAATGGCTTCTCACGCGCGATTTCAGTCTGGTGTGGTGGAGCCAGGTGCTGTCGCAGGTGGCCGACGGTGTCAGCAAGCTGGCGCTCTTGTGGTTTGTCTATTCCATCACCGGTTCGGCGCTGAAGACGACGGTCATCGGCCTGCTGCAAACATTGCCCCCGATCGTCCTGGGACCCGTGATCGGCGTGGTGGTCGATCGATTGCCCAAGAAGGCCATCCTGATCTGCAGCGACCTGGCCAGGGCCCTCTTGATCGGCTTGATCCCCTGCTGGGTATCCGTGGAATCGTTTACGATACAAGCGCTCTACGTGCTGACATTTCTCTACGGGATTGCCACCGCCATGTTCATCCCCACCCTGTCATCGTCTGTGCCGCTCATGGTGAAGAAGGAACAGTTGACCGCCGCCAATGCCCTCCTCCAAGGCACCACGAGCCTCGGCATTGTCATCGGCCCGGTCATCAGCGGACTGGGGATTGCCTTCTCCGGTTCACAGGACGTGCTCTGTATCAATGCGGTGACCTATCTGGCGTCCGCGGTATTCTTGTTTCCCCTCCGTCTATCGTCCGGCATGACGACGTCTCCGCCGGAGAGTCGCCGGACAACAGTGATTCAGGATGTGGTCGACGGTATTCGCTATACGTTGATATCTCGGCGCACCATCTTAATGTTGATCATGTTGGCCTCGCTCTATACATTCGGCAGTGGAGCCTTTACCACCCTGTTCCCTGTATTCGGAAAGCAGCTTCTTTCACTCGGCCCGGTGGAGGTGGGATATCTCTGGTCTTGGCTCGGCGTGGGCCTGCTTCTCGTATCGCTCGGTCTCGTGCGGCTCACCGAATGGGATCTTCGGCGCCGGATATCGATTATCACATGGTCGAGCGCCGTCGGTGGGGCGGCTTTGTGCGGCTTGGTCTGGACGTCGGACATCACGGTGGCCACCCTGCTCGTCGTGTTGATCGGCATGGGGTTGGGAACCTGGACACCGATCGCCTGGGGGATTATTCAGGAAATCTCGCCCACCCACATGGTGGGACGGGTCATGGCACTCTACACGGCTATTGCCACCGCCACATCAATGTCCGGCATGACGTTTTTCGGGTGGATCATCGACGTATCCAGAGAGTCCGTGATTCTGATAGGCATAGGTTCAGTCCTGATCGCTCTCGCAATGTCCAGCCTATGGTTTCGGCGACGCATCGAGGGAGAGCGTCTTTCGGTCGGGTAGAGTCCTTCCTTCAGCCCATTCTCTCAACGCGGACGCCACAGTCAAGATCATC
>JAICUC010000304.1 GCA_025936075.1 Nitrospira sp.
TGGCTTGCCGACCATCCGAGCACCATGAGCACCATGAGCCACCGTGACCGAAGCATTGAGCTATTCCTGTGAATAGATGATGGGAATGCGCATGACGATGTGTTGCCGGTCCAATGTGCGGTCGAACTGCAGGGGAAAGGCCCGTTGCACGAGAGCGATCGCTTCCTGGTCGATGCGATCCAGACCGGAACTTTTTATCACTGCAGAATCCAGCAGGGTTCCGTCTCGCGAGACCACGGCTTTGACCGTGACCTTAAGTGGACGCGATTCGTCGAGCGACGGGCGAGAAGATCGCTTGAGTTCATCCAGCCGTCGGAAGATCGCCTGTTGAAGCCAGCCGTAGTCGAGCCGTGGTGTAGAGGTTGCTTCGGGGTCCGATACTGCGGCCGGCGGTAACAATGGACGGGCGGGTTCCGTAGTCTGTATGGTTCCACTGCTCGAAGTTGCCACGGCTTGTGGTGTTGCCGGCTCTGCTGCCGTTGAATTGACCGGTATGTCAGCCTGTGTCGATGGAGGGTCACTTGCTTGTGACTGATCGGACATCGGCTTATCCGATATCGAAGTGGTGGTCGATTCTTTCGGTGATGCGACGGATGAAGCAATGCGGGATTGAGGCGTTGGTGCAACCGGTTCCGCAGTCTGGTTGATCGGCGCGATCCGTTCAGATGAAGCGGCATGAGAAGCTGTGCGAACCACACGGGCAGGTATGGGCGTTCTTCCTCTGGGCTTCGATAGGGCCGATTCGGTGGCATTGGTATTGTGAACCGACTCGTCGGCTGTGTGCGCCGATCGCACAAGCGAGACATCCCAGTGAAACGGTTCTTTGGAAACAGGTATGAGTGACTGACGGAAGAGTGAAAGGAAGCAGAGAAGTACGAACCCATGGAGGGCGATTGAACTGAGCCATCCATGTAGAAGAGGGATTCGTGTTTCTTGCCTTGTCGTCTGCCGGTTCATGTCCTCATCCTGTAATGATACGGGTGCCGCATGTGCATGCGGCACCCGCGTGGCGACGACTAGAAGGCCTCTCTCGGATCGATATGCCGACGGTCCCGTCCATCGAACGGAGTAGGAAGGAAAGGAAACTCCTTCGCAATCCCGTTGGCCGTCTTGTTCGTGCCGATCGATCCGACATTGAAATTCACGCCGTCGCCGAGGTGGGGGACGGCGGGGTTCGTCAGAATTCCGGCTACGACGCGCAAAGCCACATCGGTGACATCGTCGTTCGGCCGCCGGCCGTTCGGCCAGCCGGCTCTATCCGGTGTCGCATTGCCGCTCGCGTCATGGGCGAGAGGACCCAGTCGCTTCTGACCGGCAGCCGGAGTGGCGGGTGCATCCAGATCGACACGCAGGAAATCGGCCAGCGCTTCATTGGTTTTACCGGCTCCGCAGACCGAGGGACCAGGTGCATACCGAAGCAAGGCGTTCACGAGATCTTCGCGATTCGCCGTCGGGAAGCCGGTGCCGAAGACCGCATTGAGCGCCGTTGCCAGAGCGGAGTTGCAGTAGAACGAAACGAAATCGTTCTCGTCTTCCGCATCCGTGGCATTCCACTTGTCCTTCATATTCGTTGCGATGATCAATTCGTTCACGAGCGGATTGCCCATGCGCGCCACTTGGACGAAGCGGCTGCTGTTGTCACGGCCGCCGTTTCTCTTGATGACGCTCACCTTGGGCCGGCTCGTGCTGGCATAGGCGCCCAGAAGTTTATTGCCGTTCGGGCCGATAAGCTCGCTGACGGGAATTTCCAGCGCGATCGTGTTGACGTTGAAGCCGCTGAACGTATCGGCAGTACCGGTGCCCGGCGCTCCGACAATGATCGCATCGTCGGCATCGTCGGCATCGGACAGAATCGGCGAGATGTGCAGATTCAAGGTATCGAATGTTCCTCCTAAGTCGATGTAAAAGGTCTCATCCCGCTGACCGGCAAAGACCCTCCCGCCGTTCTTCAAGGGATACATCCCTTTGGACGCCAATTCTTCGTATTTGGGCATCGTACGGGGACCGACGTTCGAAGGCACGGCGAACATGGGACCGGCACCGAGATCGCGTGGCGGCTGACCGTAGCGTTGTTCCGTGACGGTATAGCTTTGCCGTACGAGCAACCCTTCCGAGCCTCCACCGGTGAGGGCCGTGATGGGCGGCAATGCGACAGAGGCCAACGGGAACACGTTTCCTGGTTGGCGGATCTCCGTTTTGAATCGGACTTGATAGACGATGTTCGCGGCGATGTTGTTTTTATTGTTGTCGATATGAACTTCGTACAGGACGTCGTCTGCGAAATTGAAGTAATTGGGACCTGATCCGGGCTCCTGACTCGGGATCACATTCAGGATCAGGATCGCTTTGTCGGGGTCCTCCCAACTACGGAAGAAATAAAAGTCCGTGATATCCGCCGTCGGATCATTCGCGATCAGCGGAGCTTCGCGATGACTGGCCGCCATGATCGGCGTGGCCATGAACACTGTCAGTATCGTCATGATGAGCGGTCGAAATCGCGCGAACATAGGGTCCTCCTTGTGAACAGTTCCGCCTTGGCGAGCGGGTTAGATTACAAGTCCGGTAGTGGAGCCGGAACGGGTTCTGATTCGGCTTGGCTTACCAGTGCCGCCTCATCCGATGTGAGCGCGTCCGATTGCGGAGTGCGCTGATCATCCGCTGAAGCCGTCGGACCGCTTGGAGCGACGATCGGTACGCCGTCGCTCCCGCTGCATCCGGACAGAATGCCGACAGCGAATGCCACGCTCAGAGTTGAATAGACCGGCGATTTCATGAAGTCCTCCTCTCAGGAAGCATGATGGTGCTCCATTTCATAGACATCTGCGGGAACGATTGTGTCGGGCACCTGTCTCGTAAATCCGAACCGGCCGGCGGTCTGTTCTCCACTACGAGACGTGGGTTGGTTTGGATCTTTTTCGTGAGGGAGGTCTGCTTGCTGGGGCTATTTTTATGGTGCTATAGTTCGGCTTCTATCAAGGGCGCCAACCCACAATCGGCAATCCAATCTTCCCATTCCCTCGTACAGTCATAATGAGGAAGATTGTATGTTGCTCATGTCGTCAGAAACGACCAAAGCGGTTCAAGACCAAGAGTTGGCACAACTGATTGCCCTCGCAGCCCAGGGTGATCAGACGGCTTTCGCCACGTTTTACGATCGTACCAGTCCCCAGGTATTCGGGTTTATCTGCAAAATTCTCAATAATCGCGAGGCCGCTGAAGAAGTCACCTTGGACGTCTACACGCAGGTGTGGCGTCAGGCCCATACGTATGATCAAGCGCGAGGAGTCCCCGGTGCTTGGCTGATGACCCTGGCCCGGACAAGAGCGATCGACCGGTTTCGCGCCGGTGCGGTCGAACAGGGGCGCATCGAATCGTTGGATGCCGCCGAACTATTCGTCAGCGACGGCGACACGCCGGAGCAGGATGTCGAAGGCCAAGAACGTCGACGGTATGTACAACGAGCGTTGGCTGTGTTGACGCCGGAGCAGCGGCAAGCGATCGCGCTCGCCTATTTCTATGGTTTGAGCCAGAGCGAAATCGCTGAGAAATTGAAACTCCCGCTGGGCACCGTGAAGACGAGAATCAGATTGGGTATGATGAAATTGCGCGAAGCGCTCGCGCCTTATGAGACGGGTTTAACGCCGTGACCGAACACAAACTGACGGAAGAATTGGAAGCACAGGCGATCCTCCATGCCCTCGGGATATTGGGTCCGGACGATCGCCGGGTGTTTATGGTGAGACTCCAAGGAGAATCCGATCTCTTGCGCCAAACAGCGGCGGCGTATCGAGCGACAACGGATGCATTGGCCGCAGTCGTGACACCTGTCAGGCCTCCCGCTGCCCTCCGAGACCGGGTTGTTCACCAGATCGCAGTGGAAGCCGGACACGAAGCCGAGCAGTTCGAACTCGCCGTCAACACATTGGCCTTAGCCGGCACTCCTGTGAGGCCTGGGGATTCCGTGCGGGAGCGACTCCTCTCACGAATCGAAAGGTCTTCGGACGTCCGACGTGATGTCACGGACTCGGAGCCGATCCTAAGCGAAACGTCCGCCCCGTCGAGTGATGGCGGAAAGAATGAAAGTGAGGGACGCATCGCTCAAGATATTGGCTTCCTCTTCAGTCGGGCGCAATCTTGCTGGACGGCCGCTTCGAATTTTATCCGGACCACTCTGATTCGTTTCGTGACCTCCAAGCGGGTCGGGTATTGGAAGGCCAAGATCGCGCTTCAACAGCCGACGAAGGGACTGACCTTCATCAAAGCGTCGGAGGGAACCTGGCGGGGAATCGCTCCGGGCGTCATGGCCAAGTTGCTCTCCTTTGATCCGATTTCCGGAAGGACCA
>JAICUC010000197.1 GCA_025936075.1 Nitrospira sp.
ATTTCATGCCTGACTTGGGATGGTTTTATGTTGTCTTTGCCGTGCTGGTGATCGTCGGCAGTTCCAATGCCGTCAACCTCACCGATGGTCTCGATGGGCTGGCAATTGGTCCGGTAATGATTGCGGCATTGGCGTACACCGTGGTCGCCTACGTCACCGGTCACCGATTGATGTCGGAATATCTCCTGATTCCGCACATTGACGGAGCCGGAGAGTTGGCGGTCTTTACGGCGGCTATCCTGGGTTCGAGCCTTGGATTTCTTTGGTTCAACACCTATCCGGCCTCGGTCTTCATGGGAGATGTCGGTTCGCTTCCGCTTGGGGCGGCCCTTGGGACGGTAGCGGTCATCAGCAAGCATGAGTTGTTATTGCTGATGGTCGGGGGTGTCTTCGTGATCGAGGCGGTCTCGGTCATTTTTCAAGTGGCTTCATACAAATCCCGAGGAAAGCGGATCTTCCTCATGGCTCCGATACACCACCATTTTGAGATGAAAGGGTGGGAAGAACCGAAAGTCGTCGTGCGTCTGTGGATCATCGCCATTTTGCTGGCGCTATTGAGCTTGAGCACGCTGAAGTTGAGGTAATGGGATGGTGGATGTGGACACCACGCAGTTGACAGGGGTTCGTGTCACAGTCGTCGGGATGGCACGGAGCGGCGTCGCTGCTGCCCGCTTATTGCTGGACGCCGGCGCCTTGGTAACGGTGGCCGACCGGAAGAATCGGGGAGGGTTGCTCAGTATACTTGGGTCGCTGGATCAGGCGGCAACCCGACTCGTGCTGGGCAACGATTATGAATCGGCTCTCAGCCAGGCCGAACTCGTCGTGATCAGTCCGGGAGTCCCTTATCGGCTGGAAGCCCTTGAGCGTGTTCGCCGTCGAGGTGTGAAGGTCATCAGCGAACTCGATCTCGCATCGCGGTTTCTTTCTGCTCCAATTCTGGCGTTGACCGGCACCAATGGGAAGAGCACGACGGTTACGCTGATCGGGAAGATGTTGCAAGAGAGTGGAAAGCGGGTCTTTGTCGGAGGGAATCTGGGCACGGCGATCAGTGAAGCCGCCGTACAATCGCTGCGAGCCATGAAGATGGGCCGTCCCTGCCCGTACGACGCTTTGGTAGTCGAAGTATCCAGCTTCCAGCTCGAAACCGTCGAGCAGTTTCATCCATGGATTGCCGCGATTCTCAATGTGACGGTGGACCATCAGGATCGCTATGGGTCGATTGACGAATACATCGCGGCCAAAAACAGAATATTCGAGAACCAAACCCCGTCCGACTATGCTCTTTTCAATCTGGATGATGCGAGGGTGGCTCCTCTGCGGCGTAGCGCAAGGGCCAACGTACTCGGTTTCACGAGGACCCGGACATTGCCTTCCGATCTGGCGGGGGGAACCTATCTCGATCGAGATCGCATCATGGCGACCATCGGCGGTCAGATGCAGGAAATTTGTGCTCGGAGCGAGGTCAAGATCATCGGCAATCACAACGTCGAAAACGCGATGGTGGCTGCAACGTATGCGCTCTTGAGTGGGTGTCCTCTCGGCATAATTCGTCAGGTTCTCAGAGAGTTTCCTGGATTGGAACATGCCTTGGAGGTCGTTCGTGAGCGGCGGGGCATACGGTTCATCAACGACTCCAAGGGGACCAATGTGGATGCGACACTCAAAGCGTTGGAGAGTATCGACCAGCCGATCTGGCTCATTGCAGGTGGACGCGACAAAGGGGGAGATTTCTCCAGGCTGGCTCCTGCAATTCATCAACGAGTGAAGCGACTTGTTCTGATCGGCGAGGCAGCACCTCTTATGGCGAACGCCATGAAAGAGTATCAGGGGATTGACCGGGCGGGCACATTGCGTGAGGCCGTTGAACTCGCGGCATCCGAAGCGGATGCCGGCGACGTGGTGCTTCTGTCGCCGGCCTGCGCGAGTTTCGACATGTTTGCCGATTACCAAGACCGAGGGCGGCAATTTAAAGCTCTCGTGCAATCGTTACCGGAGTAACGAGGGTCCACAGGCTGTTCAAAAAGAACGTTCGGCAAGGCTGCAGCTAGGCGCGCGGCGTCACGAATAAGTGACGCTACGTTTGTGTGCGCCGGCGAGATGGTGAGGCGGCAGTTCTTGCGAGAACGCCGCTGGCGGACTTTTCAACAGCCTGCTAGGCAGAGGAGCATTGAAGCTGCAAGATGCCACAGAGATCTGCAGGGACCTTGTCGTTGCCGTGGTCCACGGTCAGCGCGCACACTCCGAAGCGGGTGGGGATGGATCATATCTTGCTGTTTGTAGCCATTATGCTGGCGCTGGTCGGCCTTGTGATGATCTTCAGCGCAAGTGCCGTGGTGGCCGGCCAGAAGCACCACGACTCATGGTACTACCTGAAGCGGCAACTGGCATGGCTGACGCTTGGTTTGGTGCTTTTGCATGTGGCATCTCGGGTCGATTACATATGGTGGAGGCGCCTTGCGCTTCCTCTTCTCGGTCTCATCATCGTGTTGTTGGTGGTTGTCCTTATTCCATCGATCGGTGTTTCCGCCAATGGGGCCCGGCGTTGGTTACGGCTGGGGTCTATTTCGATTCAGCCTGCAGAGATGGCGAAGTTGATCAGTATGATCTATCTCGCTGCATACCTCGCAAAAAAAGAAGATCGACTTCGGCATTTCTCGACGGGGTTGCTGCCGGCGCTGCTCATTATTGGAGGCATCAGTGGGTTGATCATCATGGAACCAGATTTGGGGACCATTGTGGTGATCGGCTTGGTGACGGCTGGCATGTTGTTCGTCGGTGGAGCAAGAATAACCCATCTCCTCAGTCTCGTACCGGTGGCGTTGGTCGGAGTGGCGGCGTTGATATGGTTATCACCCTATCGATGGCAACGACTCATCGCGTTTTTTTATCCGGAGCGGGATCCGACCGGGACGGGGTTCCAGATCAACCAATCATTTCTTGCATTCGGCAGCGGGGGACTCTTCGGAGTCGGGTTGGGGGAAGGCAAGCAAAAACTGTTCTTTCTTCCGGAAGCCCATACCGATTTTGTGCTGGCACTCGTCGGAGAAGAGCTTGGGTTCGTTGGAGCGGGCATCATCGTTCTTTCCTTCGCGCTCTTCGTAATCCGGGGATTTCAGATCTCCACCAGGGCGCGAATACCGTTCGGACGTTATCTGGGAATCGGCATCACGACGCTCATCGGTATCCAGGCACTGATCAATGCCTGTGTTGTGACCGGGTTATTGCCGACCAAAGGTCTTACATTGCCGTTCGTCAGTTATGGCGGATCGTCCTTGGTCATCAGCCTGACCGGAGTAGGGATTTTGCTGAACATCTCGCGGGATCGACAGGCCGGACGAGAAGAGACGAGCCGGCAGAGCGGACGTGGATGGGCGAGCCGACAATGACGGTCGTGATTGCGGCGGGTGGTACCGGCGGCCATCTCTATCCGGCTGTCGCGCTAGCTCGAGAATTTCTGCGCCGCGATCCTTCGGCGAACATTCTCTTTGTCGGGACGGTGCGCGGGATCGAGTCCAGGGTGCTCGCTCATGAGAGATTCGAGCTGGCGCTGATCACCGCGAAGCCGGTCATGGGAAAGGGACTGCTGGATGTCGCAAGGGGTATGTTATCTGTGCCTATTGGAATCTGGCAATCCCTGGACATTCTGAAGCGGCGGCAGGCTGATTTAGTGATCGGAGTGGGAGGCTATACGAGCCCGAGCGTGCTGGTTGCTGCTGCTTTGAAGGGAATTGCCCGAGTGATTCTGGAGCCGAATGCCCATCCCGGAATGGCCAACAAAGTCGTCGCGCCCTTTGCGCAAAGGATTTTTTTGGCATTTGAGTCGGCCGGGGCTTCCTTTGACCGGCGCAAGATTCGCGTCGTCGGCACACCGATCCGACAAGAGTTCTTGGCACAATCAACCGACAGCGCGTCAACCAAGCAGGACGGCCGGCACGTACTGATTTTCGGTGGGAGCCAGGGGGCTAGAGCCATCAATTCCGCGGTGTTGGAAAGGTTACCTCTCCTGAGCCAACGTCTTCCCGGTTTGACCATCACGCATCAAACCGGAGAGGGAGATTTTGAGCGAGTCAGAGATGTGTACCGAGCGCTGGGTATCCGAGCCAAGGTCGTCCCCTTTCTTTACGATATGCCGGCCGTCCTGCAGACGGCGGATCTGGTGGTGGCTCGTGCCGGTGCGATGACGATTGCCGAGCTGGCGGCCTGTGGGAAAGCTGCCATTCTGATTCCGCTGCCCACGGCTATCTATGACCACCAGATGAAGAATGCGAAGGCGATGGAAGCGGCGGGAGGTGCCATGGTTCTTCCGCAAGCAGATCTTACCGGAGAGAAATTGGGAGAAATGATCGAAACTGTCTTGTCGGATCCACAGCGGCTGGAGAAGATGCAACGCAAGAGTTTGGAAATGAGACGAGTCGATGCCGGCAAAGTGATTGTGGGTGAATGTTACGCGCTCATGGGAGTGACACATGACATCAACCAACCTACTAGAGCGACCGGAGGTTAACGGTGTTGGGGAACGGGAGAATCGAGCACAGACTTCTGCAGGACGACAAAGGCTCAGCCGTATGACGCTCTTTCGCAAGACACAGCAGATTCATCTCGTCGGCATCGGTGGAGCCGGTATGAGCGGCATCGCAGAAGTCCTCCTCACGATGGGATACAAAGTGACCGGTTCGGATCTGCACGCGTCGGAGACCACGAAGCGACTGGAAGAACTCGGTGGGAAAGTGTTCATCGGTCATCAGGAGTCCAATGTGGGGGAGGCGCAAGTCGTGGTCATCTCGTCCGCTGTGGCGGCGAGCAACCCCGAAGTTGTGGCCGCAAAGGCGAAGCAGATTCCAGTGATTCCGCGGGCGGAGATGTTGGCGGAACTGATGCGCCTGAAGTTTGGGGTGGCCATCGCCGGTGCTCATGGGAAAACCACCACCACATCAATGGTCGCGAACGTGTTGGCGCAGGGTGGCCTTGACCCCACGATGGTGATTGGAGGAAAGGTCAATGCCTTGGGCAGCCACGCGCGGCTTGGACGAGGTGACTTGCTTGTGGCGGAGGCAGACGAAAGTGACGGATCGTTTCTTCGCCTATCCCCGACCATCGTGGCCGTGACCAATCTGGATCGCGAGCATCTGGACCACTATGGATCGATGGAACGTATTAACGAGAGCTTCTTGGAGTTCATCAACAAAATCCCATTTTATGGGTTGGCGGTCTTGTGCGCCGATGACGAGCATTTGGCCGCGCTGTTCCCTCGCCTGGTCAAACGGTATCACACCTATGGGCTCCGCGATCGCGATGGGATGGCACCGGATTTCAAGGCGACCGACATCAGCCTGAGACAATGGGGTGCCGAGTTCCGGACGTATTTCCGGGGAAAGAATCTTGGCCCCTTCAGATTGGCCGTGCCGGGTATTCACAACGTTTCCAATGCGTTGGTTGCCATTGCCATCGGCCACGAGCTGGAGATTCCTGTAGATTTGATTCGCAAAGGGTTGGCGGCTTTCACGGGAGTCGAACGGCGGTTTCATTTACGAGGCGAAGCCGGCGGTATCATGGTGGTCGACGACTATGGCCACCATCCCACCGAGGTGAAAGCGACCCTGACTGCCGCCAAGCAGGGCTGGGATCGTCGATTGGTGGTCCTTTTTCAGCCGCATCGATACAGCCGGACGAGGGACTGTATCGGGGAATTCGCGCATGCCTTTGATCATGCCGACCAGCTGTTCATGACGGAAATTTATCCGGCGGGTGAATCACCGATACCGGGAGTTTCCGGAGCCGCCCTCGCTGAAACGATCAAGTCAGCAGGCCATCCATCGGTGACCTTCATCGAGCGAAAGGAAACGCTGCCGGATCAAGTACTGCCTCATTTAAGACCGGGCGATCTTGTCCTCACGTTGGGTGCGGGTGATATCTGGAAGGCTGGAACCGGAATTCTTGCCCGGCTTGAGTCGGCTTGATGGTTCATGAAGCATCGGATGCAAACGGATGGAACGCAGGTACGATTCACGCGGGCACAGCGCAGATTGGAGTCTGCGGTGGCGGGAGTTCTCGGAGCGGTTCGTTTCAACGCACCGCTTAAAGAGTATACGTCGTTCCACATCGGTGGTCCGGCCGATGTGTTGGTGGAGCCGGTCGATGTGGAGGATGTCGCACGTCTTACCAAACAGACGCATGAACAAGCACTTCCGCTCTTTGTTTTGGGCGGCACCAACGTCCTTGTTCGGGACAAAGGGATCCGAGGTGTGGTGGTCAGTCTGGCTAAATTACGTGCAATCAAAGAAGAGCCAGGATCCGTGTTGTATGCCGAAGGAGGTGTCGGCATGCCCACGCTGATCGGCCATGCTATCCGCCGGTCTTTGGCCGGATTGGAATGGGCGGCCGGTATTCCCGGCACTGTCGGAGGTTGTGTCGTGATGAACGCAGGGACACGACTCGGTGAAATGAAGGACTCGGTGAAAGCCGTTCGGATTGTGTCCTCGAAAGGCGCGCTCATCCACTGTCCGGCAGAATCGATCGACTTTCGATATCGCCGGGCGACATTGCCGCCTGGTGTGGTGGTCGGAGTATGGTTGCAGCTGAGGGCGGGAGTGCGGTCGGACATTGGACAGATCGTGAAAGACTATCTCCATTACCGCCGTAATACGCAGCCGCTCACGCTACCGAGCGCAGGCTGTGTATTCAAGAATCCGCTGAATGATTCGGCCGGGCGCCTCGTCGAGGCGGCAGGGCTCAAAGGAACATCGGTCGGTGATGCACAGGTTTCGACCAAGCATGCCAATTTTATCGTGAATCAAGGGCATGCCAGCGCCGCCGACGTTCTTTCGTTGATTGAGAAGGTGCGCACTCGAATCGCTCAAGAGACGGGGATCAAATTGGAGCTGGAATTAAAAATCGTGGGTGAG
>JAICUC010000224.1 GCA_025936075.1 Nitrospira sp.
AAATTCTCCATCAATCAGCGGATGATCATCCTCATCGCTCTGGCCGGGTCGGTGGCGGGCCTCATCGCGCTCGCACTCTGGACACAGCAACCCGACATGCAGGTGTTGTTCACGAATCTCAGCGGCGAAGATGCCGCCGCCATCATCGATAAGCTGAAAGAAACGAAGGTGCCGTACGAAACGACCGGCGGTGGATCGACCGTGCTGGTTCCGAGCGCCCAAGTTCACGACCTACGGCTGCAACTGGCGACCCAGGGGCTTCCCCATGGAGGAGGGGTCGGGTTCGAGATTTTTGATCGTACGTCGATCGGCATGTCCGAATTCGTCCAGAAGCTCAACTATCGCCGCGCCTTACAGGGCGAATTGGCGAGAACCATTGCGCAGCTGCCGGAAGTCGAACGAGCGCGGGTTCATCTGGCGATTCCGGAACGGCGGCTTTTCGCCAATGAACAGGAGAAAGCTCGAGCATCGGTGATCGTGGCGCTTCGCAACGGACAACAGTTGAGTCAGTCGCAGGTGCAAGGGGTCATTCACCTGGTGTCAAGCAGCGTAGAAGGCCTGCAGGCCCGCGATGTGACCGTGGTGGATGGGCACGGCCGTATGTTGTCGACCGTCACGGCGGACGAAACCTCCCGCTTGACCAATACGCAGCTCGACTATCAGCGCAGCATCGAAAAAGATGTGGAAACGCGTATCCAAACGATGTTGGAGCGGATTGTCGGAGCCAACAAGGCCGTGGTGCGTGTCTCCAGCGTCGTGGATTTTCGAAAGGTCGAGACGACGGAAGAGCGGTATGATCCGAACAGCCAGGTCGTGCGGAGCGAACAGCGGGGGCAGGAAAAGGCCAACGGCACCAACGGCGTCGGCGGCGGCGTGCCGGGCGTGCAATCGAATGTCCCGCCGGGAACGGACCAAGAGCCTGCGCAAACCAGTTCGAACAACAGTCAGACGAAAAATGAAACGGTCAATTACGAAATCAGTCGAACTGTTTCAAAAATCGTCGAGCCGGTGGGCGTCATTAAACAATTGTCCGTAGCTGTGCTGGTCGATGGAATCTATGAAACAGCCAAGACCGCTGATGGACAATCGGCGGATGCGCCGGCTGCGGCGCGTAAATATACCCCACGTTCGGAAGAAGATCTTAAAAGGATTGAGGAGATCGTCAAGAAGGCGATGGGTTTTTCGGCCGAACGGCAGGATCAGGTTCAAGTCGTCAATGTTCAATTCGGCGCGGAATCGGACGAGCCGCAGAGCGTGGCGGCAGAAGCCATGGTGTCAGGTTCCAAGCCATGGTTGCCCTACCTCCGCTATGTGGTCGGCATCCTCCTGTTTACCGTGATTCTCATGTTCGTGGTCCGTCCGTTGTTGGCCATGTTGGGTTCGGCGACGACACAGACGCCGACTGACGCGTCGATGTCTGCGCTGCCCGGCGCGTTTGGAGCGGCTGAGGCCTCATTGGCCGGCGCGCCGGACCGGGCGCAAGTCATCGACATGGCAAGAAAAAATCCCGACACGACGGCTGTGGTGGTGAAGCAGTGGCTCAAGAATCCTACCTAGCGCACAGCAATGGCCAAGAATCTGACGGGTGAACAGAAGGCGGCCATTCTTCTTCGAGCCATCGGAGAAGAAGCAGCCGCCCAGGTCATGAAGCAACTCGACCCTAAAGAAATCAAGCGGTTGGGAAGTTTCATGAACGGCACCGCTCACATTTCTCGGGATGAGGAAGATGCAGTCATCTCGGATTTTCGGGCTGCCAGCGCGTCCGGCGAGGTTCAATTTCAGGGAAAAGAGTTCATCAAGACCGTGCTCATCAAGGCATTGGGGCCGGAAAAGGCGGCGCGGATCATCGAATCGATGACCCGGAAAAGCTATCCGGGGCTGGAGGCGCTGAAATGGGCCGATGTGAAAACGCTTGTCCAAATGTTGAAGATCGAGCATGCGCAAACAGTGGCGGTCATTCTCGCGCATCTCGAAAGCGATCAAGCCGGACAAGTGCTTGCCGGGCTTCCGGAATCGATGCGGGGAGACGTGGCGCTTCGGCTTGCCACCATGGAAGAGGTGCAACCGGATGTCTTGGAAGAACTGAGCCAAAGCATGCAAGAAACGTTGCTGGCAAGTAAAGGACTGGGATCACAGAGCATCGGAGGACCTGAGGTCATCGCCGATATTTTGACCAGGATGGATAAGGCTAACGAGGGCGGCATTATGGTCAAGATTGCGGAGAAGAGCCAGCCGTTGGCCGACGCGATTCGGGCGCTCATGTTCGTCTTCGACGACCTGGTGCAGGTCGATGACCGAGGCGTACAGGAATTGATGAAAGAGATCAGCAAGGATGATCTTCCATTGGCTCTCCGCGGCGCCAATCCGGAGGTGAAGGAGAAATTCTTCAAAAACATGTCGAGCCGTGCCGCGGAAATGTTGAAAGAAGATATGGAGGCCAAAGGACCCGTCAAGGTGTCCGATATCGAGAAAGCACAGCAAAATATTTTGAAAGTCTGCCGAAAACTTGAAGAAGAAGGCCGTATCGTCATCGCGGGCGCAGGAGAGGAGATGCTGTAGTGACAGGCATGGCCATCCCGAAGCTGACTGTTCCTCCTCAAAACGTTCTGCGGCTTCAGGAGACGGTTCTAGTCGTCGATCATGATGAGGAGGTGCGGAATTCGCTCCGCGAGCTGCTTCGGGGAGAACGGCTGTCCGTCCGACTCTCGAGCTCAGGGCAGGAGGCGCTCGCGATGGTAAAGCAGGGCGCTCCTGCACTGCTGATCGTCGACGCCTCTCTGCCGGACCGGGATGGAGTCGCAGTTCTGGAGGAAGCGCAGCGAATCGACAGCCGTATGATGGGGGTTGTGATGACCGACGCAGCCTCGGTCGAACTCGCCGTCCGTGCGATGAGAGCCGGCGCCGGCGATTTCTTGACGAAACCATTTCAGCATGACGTGGCCCTCTCTATCGTCCGTCGGTTATTGGACCTCTATCGGTTGCGCGACGATCAGACGGTCTTGAAGCCTGCCGCCGTACGGTCCGGTGCAGTCCGGCTGCAGCGCGTACCGTTTCAGACTTTTGGAGATGACGGCACGCTCCGAGGGAAGGATGGCCTGACGGACTATGAGCGTGGTCTGGCGGACGGCGGGCGGCATTCCGAAGCGCAACGACAACAAGATCTCGCGGTGCTGACCGAGGCCGCGAGAAAGTTTGATGCCGCCCGATCCGCCCTTCAGCAAACGATCGACGATGAGATCATCGCGCTCGCGCTCCAAATCACATCCAAAATACTTCATGAGTCGTCTGAGTCTCGACGCGAACAGATCGTGACGCAGGTCAAGGCGGCGCTGGGCGCCGTTCAAGAGGCGGGTGGTGTGGTGATCCAAGTGCATCCGGCGGACGCAGCCGTACTTGAAGAGGTGCGGAAGGAACTTGCAGCGCGGAATGTCGAGCTGGCGCTGACCATCGAGCCGGTGGCCTCTCTCCCACGAGGAAGCTGCCTGTTGCACACCGCCACACGATTAGTCGACGCTTCCCTGGATACTCAGTTATTCCGATTGGGCGACGCCCTGAGGAACAGGGCTCATCATGAGTCTTAGTCATCTGATCGAGCGCGTCGACCCCATCGAAGTTTCCGGAAGAGTGGCTCAAGCCGTCGGGATCGTGGTCGAAGGGTACGGGCCGATGACGACTGTCGGAGAACTGTGCCGAATTACAAGGGAGGCGGCGGGAGAGCCGATTGCCGCCGAGGTCGTGGGATTCCGGGGAGACCGGGTCCTTCTCATGCCCCTGGGCGACATGCAAGGGATCGGGCCCGGCAGTCGAATTACCATGTCCGGCCACGTGGCCAATCTCGCCGTCGGACCGGGCCTGCTGGGTCGGGTGCTCGACGGCTGTGGAAGTCCGATGGACGGCAAAGGGCGGCTGACGGCCATGGAGCGGTATCCGCTGTATGCGGGCGCGCCGAACCCGTTACAACGAGCCCGTCTCCGCATTCCGCTCGATCTCGGCGTCCGCGCGATCAACGGATTCTTGACATGCGGACGTGGCCAGAAGATGGGCATATTTTCCGGTTCCGGGGTCGGAAAGAGTGTGTTGTTGGGCATGATCAGCCGTTACACGAAAGCGGATGTCAATGTCATCGCCCTGATCGGAGAGCGGGGTCGCGAGGTCAACGAATTCCTGGAACGCGACCTGGGCGCAGAGGCCCTCGGTCGTTCGGTGGTGGTGGTGGCCACCTCCGACCAAGCTCCGCTCATCCGGCTGCGTGCGGCGTTGGTGGCCACCACCATCGCGGAATACTTCCGTGATGCGGGGAAACAGGTCTTGTTGTTGATGGATTCGCTGACGCGATTGGCCTATAGCCAGCGAGAAGTGGGTTTGGCGATCGGGGAGCCTCCGACGACCAAAGGCTATACCCCCTCTGTGTTTACCCTCTTACCGAAGCTACTGGAACGTGTCGGGACCGGACCAGGTCCGGGAACCATTACCGGACTGTATACGGTGCTCGTGGACGGCGATGATCTCACCGATCCGATTGCCGACGCCGCTCGCTCGATCTTGGACGGCCATATCGTCCTGTCGCGCACATTGGCCGCACGCAATCACTTCCCCGCCATCGATCTTCTCCAGAGTACCAGCCGTGTGATGCGGGATATCGTCGGACGGACACATTATGAGGCCGCCAGGAAACTCCTCGAATTGGTGGCCCGGCATCGTCAATCGGAGGACTTGGTCGTGCTGGGAGCCTATAAGCCGGGGATGAATGCCGCGCTCGACCGTGCTGTTCAAGCGCAGGAGGCGATCAATACCTATTTGCGACAAGACATTGACCAACCGGCCGGGTTGCCTTCCTCGGTGCAACAACTTGAGGCCCTGGCCCGGCAGGCGGCATGAGCCTTGAGTCGTTGCGGAAACTACGCGCCCAGGAGGTAGAGCGCCTGATGATGGAATTGGCGCAGATCACCCGCACCCTGACTCAGAATGAAGAACGGTGTCGCGATATCGAAACCCAGATTCAGAAGGATGTCGTCCTCTATGACCGGCAGTCAGCGCAAGGGCTGACGATCGAAGTGTGGCTGGAATGGCAGGGGCGTATCGATTCACAACAGGCAGCGCTACGGCGAGTGCGTGACGAGATCGACCAAGCGGTTGAGACTTGGCAACATACCCAGGCGCTCCTCATCGAAGCGAGCCAGGAGCGCAGGCTTCTCGATCGTGTCGCCGACAAACGCCGCGAAGCGCAGCGTGCCGAGGAGGGGCGTCAGGAACAACGGACGACAGATGAAGCGGCGAGCCGCCGGTATTCCGTCGGCAAAGCGAGCCATTCATGAAGGCACGATCTCTCAAAAACTGGACAGAATATGTCGGTCTCGGCGGCGTTGAACGTGTGGCGAGACCGGTGTCGAAGATGAACCGGCGTTCCCAGTTTTGGACGATGGTCGGCGGGATCGTCGGTTCGACGATTCTTTTTTGGATCATGGTGCAATTGGGGCAGGCTTCCTCCGAACCAAAATACAACACACAGCCGGTGACGACGAGCGAGCTGAAGCAGGGAGTGCCGCCACGAACGCAGGATGCAGAGAGCGCCGGCGCAGAATCCGACGAAGACGGTGCCAAGCTGTTGGCGCCGCCCGCGACGCAAGGGCCGGCGATCGATTTCCCTCGGGAAGTGCTCGATATGTTGGAACAACGAAAGCGCGATCTGGACCGGCGCGAGCAATCGATTCGCCAGAACGAAGAACGGCTCATGATCGTGAGAGGCCAGGTTGAAGAGCTCTTGGACCAGAACGAAGCTTTGGAAAAGAAGATCCAGAGCGCGCAGGCCAAAGTCCCCACTCAACAAGCGAAGCTCCAAGCGGAAAAGGAGCGTGTGGCGCAGGACCACCGGACGCAGCTCGCCAAAATGTACGAATCCATGCCGTCTGAAGACGCCGCGTCGCGTCTCGAACGGATGCCGGACCGGAAAGCGATCGAAATTCTAAGAATGGTGAAAGCCAAGACCGCCGGAGCGATCCTCGCGCAGGTCAAAGCCGACCGGGCCGCGAAACTGACCGAACAACTGCTTGCGCAAACGCCGTAGTGGCTAGCGAACATGGCGGTTGCTTGAGTACAAAATTGAATCTGCCCTCCGACACCGTGCACGATTCAAGATCAGACCGCGACTTCTCGGCCCATGGCTCTTGCCGTGATTGCCACGTTAGTGGCGGGCTAGG
>JAICUC010000313.1 GCA_025936075.1 Nitrospira sp.
GAAGCCAATCAGTGGGGCTTTCATGGAACACCGGGATTCATCCTTGTGCGAACGGCCGCCGAGCCGACGGAAAAAGAACCGGCCGTTGCAATCCCCGGAGCATTTCCCTTCGAGATGTTCGCAGAAGAAATCGATCGACTTCTGGCTAGCGACAAAAAATAGCTGAATTGCGCCGGAGCGGAATGAGTCGTTGCGCGTGATGTTGACATCGACACGCATGGTACGATAGTTCTCTTCGTCAATAAAGGTAAGGGTGTCCATATGGCTTCGATGCAATCGTTCTGGCCTGTTTCCCATCGCGATGACGACTTCTGGGTCTGTATGTCTTGCCTCACGGAAGTCTTCTACAGAAAAGTTCCGATGCCGGACTGTCCTTCTTGTCATGGTGTGTCGACCTACGAGGGATTTACTATGGAGGCGATCCGCGATTGGGGCACGGAAGAACTGATTGCTAAGGCCGTCGCCGCACAAGAAACAGCCACGGCTGCTCAACCTGCCGCTGAAGCGACTGCGCCGGTTGAAGCGACTGACTAATGCCAACCTTATTATAGACTCCAGCGAGTCTCCCCGTGCAGGAATCCCGTCCGTTCCTCGTTCATGGCCAATGGAAGTCGGGCGATGTCTCGGCTTCCGTTGTTGAACCGTTCACCGGAAAACTCGTCGCCCAAGTTACCCAAGCGACTGAATCTGATGTCGAGGAGGCCATAGCGTCCACATGTCGTGCAGCTGCGGCGATGGAGCAGCTGCCGTCACATGCCAGATACAATATCCTCCAGCAGGCCGCCGCTCTCCTCTATCGGCGCCGGGATGAATTTGTTCAGACCATCACGGCCGAGGCGGGCAAACCGATCACCGACGCGAAGCGGGAGGTCAGCCGGGCCATTCAAACCTTTACGGTGGCTGCTGAAGAAGCACGACGGATTCCCGGAGAAGTTGTCCCGCTCGATTGGACTCCCGGCTTCGATACCCATCTTGGCATGCTTCGCCGTTTTCCGATCGGTCCGATTCTCGGCATCACTCCCTTCAACTTCCCGCTGAATCTTGTGACACACAAAGTGGCGCCTGCGCTCGCTTCCGGCAACCCGATTCTCATCAAGCCGGCTCCTCAGACACCGTTAACGGCTCTCCTCCTTGGAGAGGTGGTCATGGAGGCAGGAATTCCTCCGGGCGGGCTCAACGTGGTGCCGTGCGATAACATCCTTGCTGAACGGATGGTCGTCGATCCACGATTCAAATTGCTCAGTTTCACCGGGAGCGCGTCGGTAGGATGGATGCTGAAGGCAAAGTGCGGCAAGAAAAAAGTCACGCTTGAACTCGGAGGCAATGCCGGCGTGATCATCGAGCCCGATGCCGATCTTGAGTTGGCGGCCCAGCGTTGCGCCGCAGGTGGATTTGGGTATGCCGGCCAGACATGCATTTCGGTGCAGCGGGTCTTCGTGCATCATGCGGTCGCCGATGTGTTTACCACTAAGTTGCTGATGCATGTCGCTCGATTGAAAGTGGGAGATCCTGCCGACGAGACGACGAGCATCGGTCCCCTCATCGATCAGGCAGCGGCTCAGCGGGTGGAGAGCTGGATCGGCGAAGCCGTTTCGGACGGAGCGCGTGTGCTGTTGGGCGGGAAGCGGATGGGATCGCTTGTTGAAGCGACGGTGTTGTCGAATGTAAAGCCCGACATGAAAGTCTCCTGTAAGGAGGTGTTCGGGCCGGTGGTGACCGTCACGCCGTATCGTCAGCTTAGCGAGGCCGTGGCATTGCTCAATCAATCGGACTACGGATTACAGGCCGGCCTCTTCACACAGGACATCAACAAAATCTTTTACGCGTTTCGTCACCTGGAAGTCGGAGCCGTATTGGCAAATGAAATTCCTACGTTCCGGGCCGACCATATGCCGTACGGCGGCGTGAAAGATTCCGGGTTGGGACGGGAGGGTGTTCGTGCTGCGATTGAAGATATGACGGAGCCGCGGATGCTGATCGTGAATCTGAAGGACCCACCCCGCTTAGCCGAAAAAAGTGTTTAGAAGATATTGCGAAGCCGGTCCAATCTTGCTACAACAAGCGCCCGATACTATTGTTGATCTGGTCCAATTTGTTTGTCCGGCTGACCGCTCTGGGACACGTCACCAAACAACTTCCGAACAACCAGACAGGCCGATTACCAGAGGAAAGGGGAGAATGAATGGTACCTACGCATATGTTTTTAACGAGAGGGGTGGGAATCCACAAGGAAAAGCTGGCCTCCTTCGAAGAAGCGTTGCGCAGCGCCGGTGTGGCCTATTGCAACCTCGTCAGCGTATCCTCCATCCTTCCTCCTCATTGTAAGATCATTCCTCGCAAGCGCGGAGAGAAGCTGCTGAAACCCGGTGAAATCACGTTTTGCGTCATGGCGCGTTCGGAAACGAATGAGCGGAACCGGCTCATCTCGGCGTCGGTCGGTTTGGCGAAGCCCACGGACCATGGCACATACGGCTATCTATCGGAACACCACGCCCATGGTGAAACAGACGAGGAGACTGGAGAGTATACGGAAGATCTCGCAGCGCAAATGCTTGCGACGACCTTAGGTGTCGAGTTCGATCCGAACGTGGCCTGGAAAGAGCGCGAGCAGGTCTTTAAGATGGGTGGAAAAATTGTGAGAACCCTGAACATCACCCAATCGGCCGTCGGAAAGAAGGGGAAGTGGACGACGGTCATCGCACTGGCGGTCTTCATCCCGCCGGAGAATGTGCCCACCCGTTCTCGCAAGTAGAGGTTTGCCGGTCTTGACTGTAGTCATATCTCCTCAGCCGTCGGTTTAATCAATGGAAGAACGACCATGACGCTTCCAGCCGGTTGGGAGGGGCCTGACCGCAATTTTCTGGGAATCGACGAGCCCTGGTGTCATCCGGACCAGGCGGGTGTTTACGTCCTCCCGGCTCCCTACGAGCACACCTCCAGTTATATTCGCGGGTCAGATCATGGCCCATCCGCCATCTTGGAAGCATCTTGCCAGGTTGAATTTTACGATGAGCAGCTCGGGTGTGAACCGTTTCGAGAATGGGGCGGGATCGCGACGGCTTCACCCTTGGATCTCAAGGGGGATGTCGACCGCGTAGCAGTCGACGCCATCGAAGCGTTTGTCTCCCCCCACGTAGGAACCGGACGGTTTCTCATCACGCTCACAGGCGAACACACAGGGGCATTGGGAGCGATTCGAGCCCATGCGAAACGATATCCGCAGATGACGGTTGTGCAGATCGATGCCCATGGAGATCTTCGGGAGGCTTATCAAGGCAATCCGTTCAGCCATGCCAGTGTTATGGCGCGGGTGGTGGAGGATGGCTTACACTTGGTGCAAGTGGGTATTCGGTCGATCAGCCCTGAAGAGGTCGCTCGTATCGACGCCACAACCCGCATCAAGACGTTTTTTGCAGCGACTATCCTCGATCCATCCGGCCCATACGAAGGCAAAGCGTCGAACTGGATACCTGACGTGGTTGCGGCTTGTCGAACGCCTGTGTACCTGACCTTCGACTGCGATGGGCTAGATGCGTCAATCGTTCCCGCCTTGGGCACACCCGAGCCAGGTGGGCTCGGATGGTATGACACCCTCAATCTCATTACGGCTTTAGCCAACGGGCCCGGTATCGTCGGTATGGATATCAGCGAGATCGCCCCCATCGAAGGATTCGTGGCGCCGCAATTTTCCATCGCGCGGTTGATCTATCGTATACTGGGTCGTGTCAGAGTCGGCCGTCGCGTACATTAGTAGTCGGCATCACCGTCCACCGCCCATCTTGACGTGGCGCAAACCATTCGCATTAATAAATTCTTCACAGAGCATGGGATCTGTTCCCGGCGCGAGGCTGATCGCCTGATCGAGTCAGGCGTCATCACGATCAACGGCCGGGTGGCCAAACTCGGCGATCAGGTAACGTCCGATGACGTCATTGCCCGCGAGGGCCGTGTGATTTCTTGGGGCAAAGCGAATCTCTATATCAAGTATCATAAGCCGGTCGGCGTCACGACAACGAGTGAATCGCATATCCCTCGTAATATTATTGGTGAAATCGGGCATCCGGAGCGGATTTTTCCGATCGGGCGCCTGGACAAGGATTCATCCGGCCTGATTTTACTCACGAACGATGGCGACATCGTCAACGAGATCCTCCGTTCCGAATTCGGACACGAACGGGAGTACCTCGTGCAGGTCCATCGTCCGTTCGACCAATCCTTTTTGGATCATA
>JAICUC010000280.1 GCA_025936075.1 Nitrospira sp.
AAGAGCTCGCCTCCACGAAGGAAGAAGTGGATCGTGCCCGGGCCGATCTGGATGTGACACAAGCCCAGATTGCCCGCACCAAAGCCCTCATTGCCAAGAAGACCATCCGGGCTCCATTTCGTGCGCGCGTCGGCATGGCAGATGTTCACCCCGGTCAGTACTTGGATGAAGGGACATTGCTCACGACGCTTCAGGGCGTCGGCGAAGCCGTGCATGTGGACTTCACGGTCGCGCAGCAGGTTGCCGCCCGCTTGCAGATCGGCGAAGCCGTTGAAGTGTTCGCGGCCGGTGATTCCCCGACCGTCATGGCCAAGATCGTGGCCCTCGACGCGCGTGTCGATCCGACAACCCGGAATGCCATGATACGTGCCAGAATCGAAGGCGCCGGCCATGTACCGGCACCGGGAGCTTCAGTACGCGTCAGGATTCCGGTCGGTCCCGAACATCATGTCGTCGCCATACCGGTTAGTGCGTTGCGCAAAGGGCCAGGAGGCGACCAAGTATTCGTCATCGCGCCGGACAAGGACGGCCGCAATCGAGCCTACACTCGCCAGGTTGAAAGCGGCCCCATGATCGGCGATGAGATTGTTATCCATGCCGGGTTGACAGCCGGTGAGCAGATTGCAGCGGTGGGATCCTTTAAGCTCCGCGACGGTATTCTCGTCGCGGTCGTGGAAGCCGTCGAGAATCACGACGCCGAGAAACCCTAAATCGATCATCGTCGACTATGGGGATCTGCCGGCCGCGCGCAGTCAGCGCCGTAACAGTCACCTGAACCGAACCACTGAAACATTGTGCGCCGCCGGATGAAGTCGAGCTGACTTTGGCAGGGACGAGAGCGTAAACTATGTCAAAACTGACTGCCGACAAGATCCTGATTCTCTGTATGTCGTCTGTGTGCGTGAGCTGAGACCTCGGGGAGAGAACGATCTCTTCAAACCATATCATCTCCTCATGCAGACCCATTTGATCGACCGAGAGCACCGGTCTTGAGAAAGGGAAAAGCTATGTGCCATACGTTGCCGCGCAAAACTTTGGGCGCGTTGTTGATTCTCGTGCTTTCTCTCACCGGTTGTACCGAATGGACCTATCAGCGTATGAATGATCCCTCGCGGGACGTGTGGCAGAAACCACAAGGCGTCATTGATAAGCTGTCCATCGCCCGAGGGTCGCGCATTGCGGACTTGGGGGCCGGCGGAGGCTATTTTACCTGGCATCTGGCCAAGGCGGTCGGGGCAAGAGGAACCGTCTATGCGGTCGATATCGAAGAAAGAGCCATTAATTTCATCTTCAAAGAGATGATTACCCGAGGAACGCCGAATGTCCGACCGGTCCGGGCCGAGCCGCACGATCCAAGACTTCCCGAGCCCGTCGACCTCGTATTCAGTTGTGACACATACCATCTCATGAATGATCGGGTAGGCTATTTTCGTTCTCTCGCGTCGGCGCTACGGCCCGGCGGTCGCGTCGCGATTCTTGATTTTCATCCTGGTGGATTCGTTTTGGGACTATTCGGTCACAGAGTTCAGAAAAACGAGGTCCGACGCGAAATGGAAGACGCCGGCTATCTGCTGGTAGACGATTACGATCTCATCGACCGCCAGCACTTCCAGATTTTCGCGAAGGCTGATAACTGAGATCCCGTAACTTTCCGTTTCCCGATCGATCGTCATGCGTCTTTGACGGGTAGTCGAAAGCGTGCTTGCTTCTCTTGAGCGACCTGCGCAGTGCTTGAGATTCACGCATGCCACAGTACAAGAACTCTGGTATCTCACTGTGAGTTTTTTACATGAATTAGGTACAATCACAACCCTTCCTCGGGAGCGGGAAGGAGTATCGTTTCAACCGCTCATTGGGAACAGCATGCATGTCAATGCTCAATTCAGGGAATCTATCCTGATCGTCTTCACGATTCTGCTTCTCGTTGGGCTCTTTATCTTCGACCTCTACACACCGGCAGCCTTCGCCAGCCATGCGCTCTATGTCATCGTCATTTTGATCGCCACGGCTTCACGTTTTTCCTGGATGCCGCCCTTCGCCGCCGCAGGGAGTACGCTCCTCACCATGGTAGGAGGACTTGGGACTCCGTGGTTTACCGATTTACCGCGATGGATTCAGGTGGGAAACCGGTCCATCACGATTATGATTTTATGGATGCTCGTCTGGTTTGCCTGGAAACGGCGACAGGCGAGAATAGCACTGCAAAAGGCAAACGAAGATCTCGAACAAAAGGTCGCGGAAAGAACTCAGGAACTCGCCTCCGTGAACCGGACCTTGGTAACCGAAATCGCCGAACATGTTCGGACTGAACAGGCGTTGCGTCTCTCGCAGGGGCGGCTTGCCGACATCCTGGACATCGCCGAAGACGCCATCATCGTCACCGAAGATGATCGATCGATCACGCTCTTTAATCAAGGAGCGGTGAAACTGTTCGGCTACGACCCGAACGAAGTGCTGGGGAACAGGATCGACCTGCTGCTCCCCGAACGATTTCGGATTGATCATCCATCCTCCATCGACGCGTTCGCCTATGACCACGAATCGGCTCGTCGGATGGCACAACGGCGTGAGATGTTCGGCTTGAAAAAGGATGGAAGCGAATTTCCAGCGGAAGCGAGCATCTCAAAGCTGAGCATCGGCGAGAGGACGACGTTTACGGTGATCGTGCGGGATATCACGGACCGATTGAGAACAGAGCGGCAGCTCCAGTCGCTTACCACCGAACTGATGACGGCGCAAGAAGAAGAACGCCGGCGCATTGCACGCGAGCTTCACGACGATGTGAATCAGCGGCTGGCTTTGCTGGCAATCGACATGACGAACATGTTGTCCGGCCCGTCGACATTGCCGCCCCAAGCCAAGGAAACGGTCCAGTCCCTCAATCAACGGTTGGTGAGGATTTCCGATGATGTCCGCCGCATGGCTTACCAATTTCATCCTTCCATTCTGGACGACCTGGGTCTGACTGCGGCGCTCAAGCACATGGCTGATGAATGGTCGGAAAAGACGGGGATTAAAACCGTCATCGTACAAGAAGAGATGGCCGATCCTTTGCCGCGCGATATTGCCAGTTGTCTCTATCGAGTGGCGCAGGAGAGCCTCAGCAACATCATGAAACATGCCCGCGCCACACGTGTGGAGCTGGAATTGACCTGTGGCGATCAAGAGATTACGCTGTCGATTTATGACACCGGTGTCGGATTCGATCTCAAGGACATTCGGGCCCGCCATCCGGGGTTGGGTCTTGTCAATATGCGGGAGAGAGTGCGGTCTGTGCGAGGCCGATTAGACATCCAATCCGAACTAGGCCGAGGCACACACATCAGTGTGCACATTCCATTCTCTGGAGCGCCACATGAAACCACGAGTTTTGTTAGCTGACGATCATACCTTCGTGATCGAGGGATTTAAGAAATTGCTGGAAGACCATTGCGACGTGGTAGGAGCCGTGGAAGACGGTCGCACCTTGATCGAAAACACGCTCAATCTCCGGCCGGACATCGTGATACTGGACATCTCGATGCCTCGACTGAACGGCATCGAGGCGGCGAAGAAGCTCAAGAAGCAGATCGCCGGCGTGAAGCTGATTTTCGTCACAATGCATGCCGACCTGGCTTATGTCAACGCAGCGTTCAGAGCGGGAGCCTCAGGCTACTTACTGAAACGATCGGCGGCCACGGAGTTGATGCAGGCGGTTCAGTCCGTGATGAACGACAAGTTTTATGTGACCCCGCTCATTACGAAAGAAGTCGTGGCGTCCTTCCTTAAACCGACACAGCCCCGTTTAGCCACGATTGAGGACTTGACGACGAGACAGCACGAGATTCTACAATTGGTTGCCGAAGGATTGTCCGCGAAAGAAATTGCCGACCAGTTGAAGATTTCTCACCGTACCGTTGAATTCCACAAGACCAAGATCATGGAACAACTCAACGTACACACCACGACGGAATTGGTCAAATACGCCATGGCGCATGGCCTAGTCACAACAGCGTGATTCCTCTGTTGACAATACGGGCAGTTGCCTCACTGAAACCTAGTAGTTTCTGCACAGGCAGCCAGTAGTCTTTCTTTCTCTCTTCCCACTACCGCTCAGCTAAACTGCGTCGTCGTGAAAGTTGCACATCAACAGCTCTACAGCTCTAATGGTCAGAGCTGTTGAACGAACAATACGAAATGGCCTACGTGTCTTTACTTTATTGCGAAAAGATTGCTGGGGCTTTACCTAGTACCTGCGTGAGAAGTGAGGCGGTATACTATTGTCGCTCGCTCATGATCGGCGGCACAGACATGCGATTTCCGAACTTGCCCAAGGATTATGCTCGTCCTCAACTCCTCATCGAGCAAGCACCAGTTAATAACGTGAACGTGACTGCCTGTTCCATGTTCATTAATCACGTGTTGATCTGTTGATCTATGGATGCTGATCTTTTTCATAAATTCTAACTGAGTCTTCTCATAACTGAACCGAAGGGAGGTACCCACAATGTTTTTGTCACGTCGGCAATTTCTGAAAGCCTCTGCGGGGACGGTCGCGGCGGCGGCGGTGGCGGACCAGGTGTTGGCCTTGACGGCGCTCCAGCCGGTGATCGAGGTGGGCAATCCATTGGGGGATTATCCGGATCGCTCGTGGGAGCGGGTCTATCATGACCAATACCGGTACGATTCCTCCTTTACCTGGGTGTGCTCCCCCAACGATACCCATGCGTGCCGCATCCGCGCCTTCGTGCGCAACGGGGTGGTCATG
>JAICUC010000073.1 GCA_025936075.1 Nitrospira sp.
CGCGCGGCGTTCGGACTCCTTTTTGGACACCCAGGCTTCCCACGATTTTCCGTTCGCCGTGTCCTCCCCGGTAAAAGCGATGCTCTCGATGGACCGGTACGAAATGCGCTGAGGACTCTGCTGATCAGCGGGAAACAGTTCGAGATACGAATCGGCGCCTGCTGTTTGACGATTAAAGAGATATCCGGTGACCGATTCGCCCGACAGTAGAGACAGGGTGATGTCGCCGCGATAGTCGAACGCCAGTTCGACGGCCTCTGCTGTTTCCTCCGCAGAAGCTGGTTTGAACACTCGCCCTTCCAGAGAACCAGTAGGGTCCGCTGTATGATTCTTGATATCGGTCATCGGAGAAAGGCAGGAATCGTTATTCGTTAAGCGAAGTCTGAACTACGATTCATGTTAAACGGTTAACGAGAAGTAGGCAACAACGTCAGTTTTGCTGTCCGCGCAAATCCAGAGGCCGTACTAAACGTATCCTCCACTGCGGATGCCTCATAGCCGCAATGGACCATACAATCGGCGCATTTTTCATTTCGACCAGTTCCGTACTTTTCCCATTCCGTCGACGCCATCAGCTCCTGGAAGGTCGGTGTATATCCTTCTTGCAGCAAATAGCAGGGCTTCTGCCAGCCAAAGACATTGTAGGTTGGGTTTCCCCAAGGAGTGCATTGATACTCACGCCGGCCCATCAGAAAATCCAAGAACAAGGGAGATTGATTGAACTGCCAACCCGGCTTGGGCCGAGCAAGAATCTTAGAGAAGAGCTCTTGCGTCCGCGCCCGCTTCAAGAAATGTTGCTGATCGGGGGCCTTTTGATAACTATACCCCGGGGAGATGGTCATACCTTCGACCCCCAGTGCCATCATTTCATCGAAAAATTTTCTCACTCGCTCAGGATTTGCGTCGTCGAACAACGTGGTATTCGTCGTCACTCGATGACCCCGTTTGAGTGCCGCTTTGATGGCTTTGACTGCCACATCATAGACACCATCTCGACAGACGGCTAAATCGTGTTCATCCTTGAGCCCGTCCATATGGACGCTGAATGTCAGGTATTTGGAGGCTTTATATTCGTCCAGCTTTCGCTCCAAGAGAATGGCGTTCGTACAGAGATAGATGTATTTCTTTCGATCCACCAAGCCCTGGACAATTTTCGCGATTTCAGGATGAATGAGCGGCTCCCCTCCGGGAATACTCACCATGGGCGCACCGCATTCTTCTGCCGCTGCCCAACATTGTTCCGGCGTCAGCCGCTTGTCGAGAATATGATCGGGATACTGAATCTTTCCGCAGCCGGCGCAGGCCAAGTTACACCGAAAGAGCGGTTCAAGCATCAGTACCAAGGGATATCGCTTCACTCCCTTCAGCTTCTGTGAGAGCACATACTTCGCCACGGTATACATCTGGGAAATCGGAACAGCCATTCCGCTCTCCTTACTTAATTGTCTTTTCTGAAATCTGTTCTATCTGAACAGCTGTCTGAAGCAGCCCTGCTTGGAAGCACAGAATTTTCGGAATTCTAACATCATGCGTACGGCTCGTCAATTCCGAAGAGCAAAGAGGTGGTGCCTCCACTTGCCGCAGTATCAGGGTTTCTGCTAGCGTCAAATCGACCTGCGCCCAGCCGCTCCCAACGTCCCTAGCTGAGGTAGCTATGAGACGTATCTCTCTTCTCTCGCCGTCCTTTCTTGTGTTCCAACTGTTCACACGTCGGCTAACAACGATTAGGGTGCGACAAGTTCCTGGCTCAAGGAGGCCCTAATGAGGGCATTCATTCGATATGATCGAAAATACTTCCATATGATTAAAGCCGTTCAACTTCGTACAGAAGGAGGGCGCATCATGATCATGAAAAGCCTGATGTTGGGACTCGCATCACTATTTCTTCTCACGTTCGGCTATTTTGGAATATCCTCCGGCGCTAAGGATGCCGGGGGCATTCCTGCCGAGAAAGTGGCGGATATGTTACATTCCGTCATCCAGTCGAACCGAGAATTTTATACGCAGCACGTTGTAGAGCGGATGCAAGCAAAAGGCGCTGCCGTCGCATCAGAGAATTGGCGCACTGAAAAGACCTTGCCCCTGCCAGCCCAATTCTTACAGGAAAGCGCTCGACTCTCGGTCAATTCGACGGCGAAGGTCGGCTATAAACTCATCAGTCTCTGGCCCATCAACAAACAGAACGGGGCAAAATCCGAAGCTGAGCAAAGGGGCCTGACGGCAACCCAACAGAACCCGAACCGCCCGCATACTGAAGTGGTCATGAACGGAGCGGATGCCTATCTCATGGCCATCTACGCCGACAGAGCCGTCTCTCAAGCCTGCATCGGCTGCCACAACGCGCATCAGGATAGTCCAAGGCACGATTTCAAGCAGAATGACGTGATGGGCGCCATCATGATCATGGTTCCGCTGAAACTGTAGCGGCACCGCAAGCGAGGCATCTGAAAGAGGACACCGGCGATGATTATCCCGCGCGTCAATAGAAGAGGCTACGCCTGAAGAGCAAGCGGGTACGCACGAAGTGCGACATTAGAAAATACGAACTCTGAAGGCGTCTCCTCTCATCGCCAGATCAATCGTACGGGCTCCGGGTTGAGCAAGAAATAGGGATACTTGAGGTGCTTATCCGACGACGATTATTACGATAAAACGATGAGCAGTCGTCGGCCCACGAAGGAAGAATTAGAGCCTACTGGTGGCAACGTACCTATCCGCCGCGATTTGATCGAACGCGGCGGCACGAGCGAGCTTGGTTTGGAGGCGCCGAGCGGGTTCGAACCGCTGCATCGCAGTTTTGCAGACTGCTCCCTTACCACTTGGGTACGGCGCCCCGGGAGGCGACATTATAGTCGCTTCTTTTTCTAGAACACAACACAAGACCGCCCCACCGTCAATTGACGCGGTCTCATCAGTCGACGTCTTGAAAGCTTTCTTTGATAAATGGGTTATGCTTCACTGACCATGCTGGAAGGACCGGTATGCAGTTTTTCTGAGTGCGTGGCCGGACCGCTCCAATCGCCCCTGCTGCTGAGAAGTAATCCATACAAGATCACCATCGCGATACCGAGATGATGGTAACTCTTCAGCGCTTCCCATCCGGACGAACCCACAACTTCATAATTCAGTACCATGGTCAGCACAACGTACAGGGCCAGCATGACATATCCCGTACGGGTTAACTCCCCGTTCAATCTGACGGCGGCCGACACGACCACAACTGCCGCCGGTATCATCCACACCAAATGCTGATCCCATGTGATGGGTGAAAAGAATAGGGCCAAGAGCAAGGTTCCGGCGCAATCCCTTGCCCACATGGGATCTCCCGGCCCTTGAAACGCCTGCCGACTGGACCATGCAAACAGTCCAAGCAAGCTGATCGCGGCAATCCCGACGATTATGTTCGCAAGAGGCGACGGAAGATCCAGTACCGGCTTATAGCTCTGGTCGATTTGCCGAAGCCGATGAGTGGGTGGATACGTAACCAGGTATCGCAGCATGGTGTGACGGAGCGAAAGATTGGCCTTCTGGAGTTCATTTTCTTGTCGGCCCTCACTCTGCCGATCAAGCACGGATAACACCGCGTTCCTGGTCCATTCCGTGTGATGATCCCACCAACTCGTGGGTCCCATGTACAAAATAGGCAGTACGATCCAAAAGACGGTCGCGAGCACTGTGTATGATGCCAATCGCCACTGCCGCTTCCAAAGAAACAGCAACACAAAGAGTGCGGGAGTAATTTTGAGCATGATACCAAGACCGACCAAGGCCGCACCCAGCCGTTCTCTCCCAGTCCATATCGCATAGATTCCGGCGGTTAGAATTCCCAATAACATGAGATGCGGCCCGCCGTCGTCGAGATCATTCAAGATGAATTGTAGCGTCAACGCTCCCGCACCCACGCCGACCCATAGCCGGCTCCATACACTGGAGTGCGATGTGCCGCACAGCATGCGGTGGAACAGCATGATTGTGATGACTAAACAGGCGACAGCGACAGCATACCGCAGGGCCAAGCTCGGATTTCTCTCCAGGACAAGCAATGGAGCAAAATAGATGCCGGTGCTCGGCAAATACATGTAGCAATAGTCGTTGGCGTAGAGATATTCGCCGGAGAGAAAGCGTCTTCCGATCTCTCGATGGATATCGATGTCACGGAAGTGAAATGATCGACCAAAAGAAATGATATATCCGTGCACCACCGCCGCAATCACAAGACCGATCTTCACCAGCCTCGCAAACAAAGAAGAGCTGGCGAACTTGCTGATCCGGTGGATGGCGGCCTTTGATTCCATAGGTCAGAGGCACAAATACATGACGCTGTGAAAGTGCGTCAATCATTTTTTGGTGAGAGAGGCGCGCAGCTTCAGTGAAGCAGCAGGAGAGCCGGTGTCGCGGCCGGCAATACACCTACCGATGAGGCAAGACCGGGATTTCTCTGCCGAGCGTCGAAGGGTGATCCGACTGGGGTTCCAGCGATTCCCACCCGTTTGAAGGAACAGATGCAGTCGCTTCGCAGTTGCTTTCCGCTTCTTTTTCCTTGGCCAGCAGTTCCACTTCCTGAATCAGTGTGTCCATCAATTCTTCCATCGGAACCTTTCGGACGAGCTTGCCTTTCTTGAACAAAATACCCTTACCCTCGCCGCCGGCAATCCCGATATCGGCCTCTTTCCCCTCTCCAATGCCGTTGACGACACAACCCAGCACCGACACGTTCAATGGGGTCTTAATATGGCCGAGTTTCTTTTCCAACTCGTTCGCCATCCGGACGACGTCGATCTCGACGCGCCCACAGGTCGGGCAGGTGATGACATTAATGCCTCGATGGCGTAATTCGAGTGACTTGAGGATTTCGAACCCGACTTTGACTTCGTCGACGGGGTCGGCCGCCAACGACACACGCAACGTGTCACCGATTCCCTGCGAAAGCAAGTACCCAAGACCGATGGAAGACTTCACCGCGCCGGTCATGGTGGTTCCTGCTTCTGTAATCCCAATATGCAGAGGATAATCGGACTGATGGGCGAAAAGCCAATAGGCATCGATGGCATGATGCACATCCGAGGCTTTGAGCGACACCTTCATATTGGTGAAGCCCACGTCTTCAAGCGCATGGACGGCATTGAGCGCCGACTCAGCCAGCGCCTCGGGGGAAGGCCATCCGTACTTCTCCAACAACGGCCGTTCGAGCGATCCTCCATTGACGCCGACACGAAGCGGAATTCCTCGCTCATTCACGGCCTTAATGACTTCTTCCACTTTCCACCAAGCACCGATATTGCCGGGATTGATACGGACACAATCGACGATATGGGCGGCCTTCAAGGCAAGCCGATGATCAAAGTGAATATCGGCGATCAGCGGTACCGTCATCGCCGCTTTGAGTTGCGGAAGGGCCTTGGCGGCCTCGTCGTCCGGAACGGCCACACGGATGATTTCGCAACCGGCGGCTTCAAGCTGGTGGATCTGTGCGATCGTCGTGGCCGCATCTCGCGTGTCCGTCGAACACATAGATTGCACAGACACCGGAGCATCGCCACCGACCTTCACTTTGCCGACCTGTATCTGGCGAGTCTTTCGTCTGCTAATGTGCATGGGAACTTTCCGTACTTCTCAGTCAAACTTTCTCTTCACGACTCAAAATTCAACATTCAACACCGCGCTTCGCGTTCAGCTTCCCTGTTCATCTCCGTGCGGATGGCCGACCAGCGTCGTATCCGTGACCGGCGACTTTACGGCGGATGCTTTGCCGATCAATTCCTTCACATTTTGATAGATCCCTTCAGCCGTCAACCCATATCGTTCTCGCAACAGATCCTGCGGTCCCTGTTCGATGTACCAATCGGGTAAGCCCAGGACCTTGGTCTTCACCCCCGCCACGCCGGCTTCCGAAAGGGTTTCAAGCACGGCGGAGCCAAATCCCCCGATCTTACAGCCTTCTTCCACCGTCACAACATAGCGCACCCGCTTCGCCACATCGACAATCAGTTCGTGATCGAGCGGCTTGACGAATCGTCCGTTCACGACCGCTGTGGAAACCCCTTCTTTGCTGAGGCGCTCGGCTGCTTCGACGGCCTGCCATACCGAGACACCGATCGCAATGATGGCCACATCTGTCCCGTCTTTGAGACGCTCACCTTTCCCGATAGGCAAGGCCTTCGGCACGGGGTCCATTTTCACACCGAGACTCACCCCGCGCGGATAGCGCACCGAAATCGGTCCGTTGAATTCCAAGCAGGTTTTCACCATATGCTGGAGTTCATTTTCATCCTTGGGAGCCATGACGACCATATTGGGAACATGCCGTAAATAGGCATAGTCGAAGGCCCCATGATGCGTCGTCCCGTCTTCCGCGACGAGTCCTCCCCGATCGATGCAGAAAGCCACCGGAAGATTCTGGGTGGCGACATCATGCACGACTTGATCATAGGCGCGCTGAAGGAAGGTCGCATACATCGCCACGACCGGTTTCATGCCCTGTGCGGCGAGCCCCGCCGCAAACGTGACCGCGTGCTGTTCGGCGATACCGACGTCGTAGAGACGATCCGGGAATTCTTTTTCGAATGCCGTCAACCCCGTCCCCTCGCACATGGCAGCCGTGATGGCCACGACGCGCTTGTCCTTGCGGGCTAATTTGACGAGCGCATCCATAGCGATCGCCGTGTATGAGGGGCGCGCGGCTTTCTTGGCCGGCGCGCCGGTCGATCGAACGAATGGAGGACAGGCATGGAACCATACCGGATTCCTCATGGCCGGCTCGTACCCAAGCCCCTTCTTCGTGATGACATGGAGCAGGACAGGCCCTTTCATCCGCAGGACATTCTCGAGGGTCGGCAGAAGATGTTCAAAGTTGTGGCCATCGATGGGGCCGCTGTACTGGAACCCCAACTCTTCGAAAAGCAATCCCGGCAGAATCACACCCTTGGCGAGTTCTTCGGCTCGACGAGCGAGCCGTTGCATGTCGGAGCCGATGTGAGGAATCTTACCCAATAGTTGCCCGGTTTCTTCACGCATCTTCCCATAAAACTCACCCGTGATGGTCCGACTCAGATAGGCGGAAATGGCTCCGACATTTTTCGAGATCGACATTTGGTTGTCGTTCAGAATCACGAGAAAATCTTTTCCGAGTCCCCCCGCATGATGCAGTCCTTCCAACGTCATCCCCGCCGTCATCGCGCCGTCACCGACGACACAGACGACCTTGTGCTTCTGCTTCAACTGCTCCCTGGCTTCAACCATACCGAAGGCGGCTGACACACCGGTCCCCGCATGGCCGGCGTTGAACGTATCGTATTCACTTTCTTCTCGCTTACAGAATCCGCTCAATCCTCCGTATTGACGAAGCGTATGGAATTGTTCGCGCCGGCCGGTAAGGAGTTTATGCGTGTACGACTGATTGCTGGTATCCCAGATGATTTTGTCGGTCGGTGTATCCAGAAGGTATTGCAAGGCAACCGTGAGCTCGACCACACCCAAATTCGAAGCCAGGTGTCCGCCGACATCAGCGACCGCTCCGATAATTTGCTCGCGAATTTCCTGGCACAATGCCGGAAATCTGTCCGGAGGCAACCGCTTCAGATCGGCGGGATTATGGATCGTCTTCAGTATGGACATAGATGGTCTCCTTCGTTCTCCCCCGTCAGCAACGTGGCCATCACACACGCCCGACCTGCACCGGTCGTTCGGGTGCCAAATTTGGTGGAGTCTCACACAAGAACCATATCAAGTCAAGCACTTATGAAACATCTCTTGATGAGCTGCCTCACCGGCCTCGTGATAAAGGAAAGAATGAAGATGAAGATTGTTCCATTGCGTGAACACCGGATGGTTCGGTTAGTAGGGAAAATCTAGACCGGCAAAAATGGCTCCTCCCTCCTTACTGAACCCATAGTCAATGCGCCCAACAACATTGGGCCGAATGATCCCTCGAAAGCCGATACCCGGTGTAATGCGATAGTCCTTGAAGCTCACATTTTTATACGAATTGAAGACTTGCCCGGTATCGATGAACGGCGCGATTTCAAAATCAGCCATGACCCCGGCCAGGCGTGTTCGCAGGACATGAATGCGTTCCTCAATGCTGAAGGCGATCAGCTGCTTATCGATGTACCGATCGACACCAAAACCACGCAGATTGTTTTGTCCCCCCAACGAGCTCTGCTCATAAAACGGAACGTCCGAGCCGAGCGTGGCTTGCAATTCTCCGCGAACCACCAAAATCGCCCGCTTGGATTCACTCGCAAACATCTTTTTGATCTCGACGCCATACCTGGAATACAGGGGATCTGCACCTTGATGGAAATTGTAATTGAGTTCCGCATAGGCCGTGATCGCCGTCCCATCGGTCGGAGTCACCAAGTTATTCCGCGTGTCATAATGGAAGCTGACCCGCTGGCCGAGTATCGTCGCTCCATCTGTACCAGGCACATCCGGAAACACATCTCCGGTAAACGGAAAACTTACCGCTGCTCCCTGCTGGATCGTCTGCATGTGCCGCAATCGCTGACTGACTGCAATTTGCGTGACTTCGTTGACATGGATACCGAATTTCCAGTTCAACCTGGTTTCGGAAGCCGTATAGTTTGTCTGATCATGTTTTTCGGTCGTCGGGCCCAACCCGTAAAAACGCATAGTGGCGTTCTTGAAATGCATGGCACTGAACCCAATGCTATACCGACCATTACTGAAACCGGGATCGACATAGCTCAACAGGAATTTCCGTTCGATCTTCTCCGACCAGGAGGCAATACCTCTCAGTTCTTTCCCGCCGGGCTCATACCTGAACAGATTGATTGTTCCCCGCATGCCCACGAATGAGTTATGAATCAACATTGGAGCGAGTAAGTATTTAAGATCCCCATCCGGTCCGGTGATGAGAGCCGGCACGATCAATCCGAAATCGTTGCCGTCGTTTTTGCTGGTACTGATGGCGGGGATAGGAAAGAGTTTTACTTCCGCCTGAGGCTGATCGGGAAACACAAGACACAGGGCTCCGATCAACACAAAGAGAAGGCGGACCGCACGGCTGCGCATACACGTACTCATGATTCCGCAAACGACGTTATGGCGCCTTGAGCTTGCCGGTTTTCTTGCGGAGTTGATCGACGAGGTCCGAATAAGAAGAGGCGCGAAGAATCTTTGTAAATTGTCCGCGGTAGTTGTTCACCAGGCTGACTCCGTCCACGACGACGTCATAGACCCGCCAATCATCCATCTTATTGATCAAGCGATAATCAAGCGGGATCTCCGTCTTTCCCGAAAGCACTTTGGTTCTGACTTCCGCGTACTCTTTTTCCGTTCGTTCATTTAAATACTGCACGCCCTCTCCGGAATAGGTTTCGATCTTGTCCGCATACGAATTGGTCAGCAACGTTCGAAAGAGATCGACAAATTCCTGTTTCTGCGGATCCGTCAGCTGATTCCAAGGAGCCCCCAGCGCCCGCCGGGACATTTCCGTATAGTCGAATCGAGCCGCTACCACGTTCTCCAGCAGGTGTCGGCGCTCTTCGGCTTTCTCCGGCAGTTTCAGGTCCTTTTCCCGTACGATGCGGAGCACTTCGTCGATCGTCATCTTCATGGAGTCGGTTGGAGGCCCTGCGTATCCGGGTACCGCCATCATTCCAATGCAGAGGACCATCATGAGCCCCGTGAACCACCAGCTGCCGCCTCTCCGCCCATTCTCAGTATTCCTCATCGCTATTGTCACGACGCCTCTCTTTCCTACGCCAATCACATTGGTCTTCCGGTCACACCTGACACAGAGGTCCGGTTAATTGACCTTCCCATGGACGTATTGGCTCACCAATTCTTCAAGGTCAAGGCCTGATTCAGTATCACGAATCGTGTCGCCCGGTTTCAGAGGGTCTCCCCCTCCCCCCGGGGAAAGTGCAAGATATTTTTCTCCGATGATCCCCCGAGTTTTGATCGAAGCGATGGTGTCGGAAAAAAGTTTCGTCCCATTCTGGACCGCCAGCCGCACTATCGCCCGATCCTCTTTCAGATTGATCGCTTTGACTCGGCCCACCTCAACGCCGGCGACTTCCACGGCTGCTCCGGATTTCAGCCCTGTGGCTGAATTGAACAGAGCATCTATTTCATAGACATCTCCACCGATCAGTTCCAATTTGCCGAGCTTAATCGAGAGATAGCCCAAACAAACAATCCCGACCAGCACGAACACACCGACGATCAGCTCCAACCTGCTCTTGTCCATCATGGCACTCCTTTAATCGGTGGAAACCGCCTTGGTCAGCGACACCGTCCCGCCGACTGAGATGAATTCCCTGATTTCAGGATCAGTCGTCCGTTGAAATTCAGCCGATTCCGCCATTGCGGCTATTTTCCCGCGTTTCAACATTGCGACATAATCAGATATCCCGAATATCTCCGGAATCTGGTGGCTCACCATCACGGCGGTAAACCCGAACTTCCGCTGCATGCTCGTGATGAGATCATGAATCGATTTGGCCATGAGCGGATCAAGGCCCGTCGTGGGTTCGTCGAAGAGAATAATTTCCGGTTGCATTACCAACGCACGTGCCAGGCCGGTGCGCTTGCGCATGCCCCCGCTGAGTTCCGCAGGGAACTTGTGGCCCATCCCGGTCAAACCCACTTGATCCAACTTCTCTTCAACACGGCCGGTCACCTCCGTGCCCTTCATTCGGAGTTTTTCTCTCAGCGGAAACGCCACGTTTTCGAAGACAGTCAGTGAATCGAACAGCGCCGCTCCTTGAAACAGCATCGCGAACCGCTTGCGCACTTCGTTGAGTGCTTGGCCGCGAAGTCGAGAAATCTCGACTCCATCGACCCACACTTGTCCGGCATCAGGTTGGAGGAGCCCGATCATATGTTTCAGCAGCACGCTCTTGCCTTCGCCGCTTCGGCCGATGATCGTTGTGAGCTTTCCTTCAGGGATGATGAGATCGATGCCCTGCAAGACCGGCTGACCTCCCAACATCTTCGTCACACCCACAAGCTTCAGCATGATTACAACAACAATGAAGTCAGAAAATAATCCCAGATGAGGATCAAGACCGATGACAACACGACCGCCTCTGTCGTGGCGGTGCCGAGCCCTTCGGCACTCATCTTGGTGTGAAATCCTTTATAGCAACAGACCCAGCTCACGATCAGACCAAAACTAATAGATTTGAGAATGCCGCCATAGACGTCTTTCCACTCGACCGCGGCTTCGATGGAATTCCAGTAGGAACCGGCGTTGACGCCGAGCAGGTCCACTCCGACAAGGTGACCGCCGTAGATTCCCACTACGTCGAAGATCGCGACCAACAGAGGGACGCCGATCAGACCCGCCACAAGTTTCGGCGCAATCAGGTATTGGAGTGGATTGACGGCCATGGTATCGAGCGCGTCGATCTGTTCCGTAATCCGCATGATGCCGATCTCCGCCGTTATCGCGGAACCGGCGCGCGCCGTCACCATGAGCGCAGCCAAGACCGGCCCCAATTCACGAATCATGCTGAGCGCCACCGCGGAACCTAACAGCCCTTCAGATCCGAACTTTCTCAGCGTATAGTAACCTTGCAGCGCCAACACCATCCCCGTAAATGCCGCCGTCAGCACGACGACAAACGTCGACTTGTAGCCGATGAAGTGGAGTTGCTTGATGATTTGCATGCCGCGAAACGGCGGACGCACCAACCAGGCGAAGGACGCCATCACGAAGATCAGCATCCGCCCCATTTCCTCTACATAGGTCAAGGCCCATCGTCCGACAAATTCGAATAGCGTCATGGTCAAATCAGCGAGAATTCCTTTTTATGCCGCTCAGTCATCATCACCGCCACATAGCTTCGGAAAAAGGCCGTCAAGGCTTCTGATGCGACCAGACTCTGTCGACGAAGCCTGTGAAGACCCAAGAGGCATGAAGGAGCGGCTAAGACAGCACCGATACCTTTGAGCCACCCAGTGGGCCTGAGAAATAGATTGAAGTCAAGCGGAAGATCTTCGTCCAGAAGATCCGAAACAGATCGGATGATCACAAAAGGGACCTGCGCCCGTTGCGCTTGAGCTGCCAAGGCTGAACTTTCCATATCGAGAGCAATGGCCTGAGTGCTCAGCGCAAACCTTCGCTTTTCCGATGCACTGCCGACTATTCGATCGGTCGAGACAAATCGCCCGATGTGCTCAGACGGCACCAGAGTTTGGATCAACGCCATGACGAGATCCCGCTCATCACCCGGCATGTCGAAAATCTCTATCATCGACTTTTCGCTGTGCGTTCCTCGATGTACCACTTCACGGCCTGCTAAGAGCGTCCCAATGTCCGCGGCGATGAGTGCGCAAGCAAATCCGGTCGAGACCATGAGGTTGAACGACTGGTCGCCGAGCAGTCGGGCGGCATTTCGCTCCGCCTTTTCAAGACCGACGCCGGTTTGAGCAAACCAATATTCCCGGTCGCCTACGGCGCACACGCTTACAGGAAGATTGCCGATTCGACGTTTAACGCCGGGGGGGAATGCCGACCGCACCGCACCCATTTCCCAGGGGGTAGCGGCAAAAATGGCGATCCGTTTAGGCGGCACAGTAC
>JAICUC010000081.1 GCA_025936075.1 Nitrospira sp.
AACCAACGTTTGGCGGTCGTGAGGTGTTGTAACATCCGGTTTTTATCCCCGTAGTCCGGCATGAAAATCATGCTATAGGCCATGGTGTATTCCGCGAGAAACTTGTCGAGCGGCAGCTCCGCGATGGCCGATGAGGCGTAAGCATCCTCGTACGCTCGGACACTGTCCGGGTCGTGCAAGATTCGATTCCACGCCACCTTGTTAATGCGCGACCAGGCCAGCTGCACCAGCGCCTCGGCTTTGGGTGTCTTTCGTTCGTTCGGAATGTCTTTGACCAATGCGTCGAACGTCTCGATCATCGGAACCTGGTCATTGTTCCATCGATAGGCCATGCCGAGCTGAAATCGGCAGTCCAGCTGTTCAGGTCGAATGCGAGCAAGGGTTTCTAGTGCAGGCAGCAGTCGGTACAGGAAGTCTGCCGGTGTCGGTTGCGGAAATCCACCCATCTCCATCGCATTCGACAGGTCCAGGCGAGTGGAGGCTGCGGAGGTGTTCCAATAAAACTCATTGACGGTCACGGATAGCGCCGGATCTTTAACGAGCAATTGATGATTCTGAGCGGCTTCCCGAAGTAAGACGGCATGGAGATTTCTGGTCAGGATCGTGAGCGCGTCAATCTGATGCGGGTCGATGATCAAGATACGATTGAGCATGGCGACGCGATCGCGTAATTCAGGAAACGCAGAAGCCTGTGCTGCTGCCGCCGTCAAGGTTCCAGGTTGATCGTCGGGACCCCACCAGACAAGCGAGTCAGGAAGTGCTCGGCTCGTTTCGGTTGTGAACGGAATTCTGTCCGCTACCATACCCGGCGCTTCAGGCGTGGTTCTCACGGGCAGATGAAAGACGGCAGAGTCGCGAGGAAAGCCGTATTTTTTGAGCCCGGTGAAGACAATCCATTGAGTGGTGATGGATTTTATGGCGCGCCGCTCTCGTCTGATCGTATTTGTCCATCGGACGGTGCCGGGTCCGTACGCCACCGGCGATGTGAGGGGATCATGGTAATGGACGGCCAATTCGACCAGCGTGGTCGGGACACCGATGATTTTCTCCTTCCGATTTAATCGGAATGATCCATTCGAAGTCGAGCGGCTGTTCGCCACTGTGAGATGAAGGCCGGTTCCGGGCGGCGACATTCCGAGGACATCCATGACAAAGGCTGAGGCCTGAGTCCGAGCGAGATCATCTCCATAAAATACCAGGAACCCTGTGCTGGGCCAGAGGATGTTCATCCCAATGTCCGTTCGCTTCAAGAGCGGAGCATGGCCGGCAGTCAGTTCCTGCCAACAATCCTCATACGACGCGTCAATTGCCTGAGACTTAACCGGCAGCATGGTCAGGTATTTGTATTGGCACGCGAAGTCCAGCTGCCCAGCCATGATCTTGTCGCCTTTGGCGATGGCTTGGGCATATCGAAGGGCCGTGTCGATGGCGGCCTTATTTCCTGTCGCCTTCTGAGGTGCCTTGGAGGCCGCAGTCACAAGGTCGGGTAAGGTGACCTCAAAGGCCATCAGCAGTCCCGAGAGAAGTAGAATTCCAAGCAATAGGTTCTTATTCATGATGAAAATGACTCACTGGTGTTGGTTACCCAGATTAGGCGGTTTTCAGTATCTTCGCACGCATCAACGCACGGTCGGTTGTCGATAAAGCCGGCGCCGGGTTGTGGCGACAGAGCGATACGGTTTGGCGCAATGACGTCATGAAGATTTCACAATTTGGACAAGCGCCCAGATGTCGACGAATTTCCCGGCAAATACTCGCGGAAAGTTCGTCGTCGATATAAGCGGACAACCGGCGAAGGATGCGCAGGCACCGGCCGTTCCCATGAGCATGTCGGTGCCGGGTCATTGAAAAACGCCGTCGCCGCTTAGAAAATTTTATCATGTGGATGAGTCCCTCCGCTAGCCGAGTGAATCGTGGTCGATGGACGATTTACCGAGGCCTCTCGCACTGAGTTCACGGCGCACAAACAGTCGAGCCCGATGTAAGCGTGATTTCACCGCTCGTTCGTTCAAGCCCATGATGGCTCCAACCTCTTTGGCGCTTAATCCTTCCATGTCACGAAGCACCAAGACCATTTTGTACTTCTTCGGTAATTGGTTGATCGCGGTATCGAGTGCTTCCCGCAATTGTTTATTCTGGAGGGCTGCCTCGGGACTGTGTCCATCGATCGGAATCTGCAAATGGAATTCACCGTCGGATGTGGGAATGAATTCCTCGAGCGACAGCTCTCGTTCCGGGGCTCCTTTCCGTCTCCGCCGCATGCGCAGGCACGCCCGCGAAGCGATGGTATAGAGCCACGTCGAAATCTGAGCGTCGCCCCGAAATCTGTCGATGCCTCGATACGCATTCAAAAAAGTCTCTTGTACCAAATCCTTTGCAGCTTCCGGTTCGCCGCACAATCGATAAGCGAAGCGATACATGAGCTCCACGTGATCCTTGTACAGAGTATCAAAATTTTTAGCGGATTGGGGATTACTCGAGGACGAGGCCGGTGAGCGGCGAATGGTAGATGTGGTGCCCATGCCTCGCGCAGTCTATGAGGGGATTGAAAAGAGAGTCAAGACGGACAAGGCGAGACGTCGTGAAATCACTTCATCCGATGGAATTCGACGACGTCACCTTGCCCATCGAGTTCCACCGTAATAGGGGTCCCCTCCCTTGCCCCGTTCAGCGAGGATTTACCCAAATCCGCCGGATAGATCTGTTCTCCTTCCGGGGTCCAGAGCCTGACATGGGCTCGATCCGGCGTGGCAAATTCCAGAGGACCCGTGACGAAACGTCGAATAGGAGCAGAATCGATGGACGCGGAGAGATCCGCCACGAGGTGATGGTCATGCATGCGCACGGTCAGGATCTGTCCAACCTTGGCATTTTTGATTCCGATCTTGGCATTGACATTGATGATGCCGATGGGAGTCCGAAAGAAAATGAAATTGGACTTCAGTTTTGAAATAGTTCCGGTCAGCAACACGTGCGCCTTGGACCCATTAAGGGCCACCTGGCTGATCTGAAGGTCGAACTGCAGGTCGTGCACGCCGATGACGGTGTCCCTCCCGTCAACTTCGACCGTCACCGACTCGCCCTCCTTGCGGGAAGCGAGCGTCCGCTCATATGCGCCCATGTGGAAGGCCTTCTCACCTTCCGGCGTCCAACATATCAACTGTGTGCCGTCCTCATTGTCTCGTTTGAACGGACCGGTCAAATAGCGGTGGACGAGTGACCCATCGGTTCGCTTGACAATATCCACCACGACGTGGTCTTCGTGGATCAAAAAGACCACTTCTTGCGAGGCGGGGAGAGTTTTGAGCGTGGTTTTTGAACTGAGCGACATGAGCCCCACCGGCGTTTTCAGGAAGACAATCCCGGGCTTGGCCCGCCAGACCCGGCCTGTCAACATGATGGAAGGGTTCGCCTCGGTAGGAACGACTGCCGTAGGGACCGTTTCCTGTTGAGCCATCGGAGGGCCGTCCACTTGTGGCTGAGCGGACGGAAACGTCTCGGGAGACTGAGCGGGCGCAGTCTCGCTGTCCTGAGGCTGAGCGGCAGCGGGAACCTCATTCTGAGGAGGGAGAGGCACCACCTCATCGGCCTCGGATGGACGAGGCGCTGCCTCATCAGTCTGGGGTTGCGCAGCTGGAGACGTATCGAGTTGGGTTTCCAAGGGAGTGGGATCGGAGGGTAGTGTCTGGACTCTCTCTTCGTCCGTGGGACTTGCTGTGGCGCATCCGGCACTGACCTGGCCTAAAAGAAACACTGCGAGAAATAGTTGCCGAGTGTGTGTGGATCGGTTCATGGAGGAGATATTCGGTATGGAAGTGGTGAATCGTTTGTCCCGTCTAAACGGAAAGCGTTCGAGCTTCGAAGTCATGATGCGGCAATCAATCGCAATCAGTGAATGCCTATGCGAATAACATGAGCTCAGGGCGGAGTCAACTCCAAAGCTCGGATCGCACGATAGAGGCTAGATCGTGGCTGCCAATCCATTTCCAACGTCTGCCCGGATGACTTGGGCACAGTCGGAAGAGAGACTGACGGATAGAAATCGGTGAAGGGGGAGTGCGGTTACTTCTTCCTGACCATGAGACGAAGCGGTGTGCCGGTGAATTGGTATGTCTCGCGCAGTTGATTCTCCAAATATTTCAGATATGAAGGGGTGAGGTCCTCCGGATGGCCGACAAACAATGCGAAGACCGGCGGTTTCGTGGTCACCTGCGTGATAAAGGCGGATTTTGTCACAGCCGACGGCTTGTGCTTGCGAGCCGGTAAAGGACGGGTAACTAGAATTTTTTGTAACCAAGTGTTCAACATTCCCGTGGGGACACGCTTAGTGAACATAGTATGCACGTCCTTGAGGAGCGGGAAGAGACGCCGGACTGATTCAGGTTTGAGAGCTGAGCCATACAGGATAGGAGCCCAGGTCAGAAAGGGAAATCGGCGATGGAGTTCGAGTTCGTACTCTTGTCGGGCCTTCGAATCTCCAGCCCGCAAGTCCCACTTGTTGATCAACAGAATGCAGGCACGCCCTTGCTTCAGAATGGCCCCGGCAATCTTCGTGTCTTGTTCCGTGACCCCTTCCAATCCATCCAAGATCAGAATGGCGATGTCGGACCGACCGATGGCACGAAGCGATCGGAGTACGCTGTAGCCTTCCACCCCACGGTCGACCTTGCCGCGCCGTCTCATGCCGGCCGTATCGGTGAAAATGTAGCGTTGATCCTGGTGCATCACCAGTGAGTCGATGGGATCGCGCGTCGTTCCCGGAACATCGCTGACGACGACCCGCTCCTCTCCAAGCAGCGTGTTTACGAGGGTGGATTTGCCGACGTTCGGACGTCCCGCCACGGCAACGCGAGGGAGTTGTTGCAGTTCGTCGGACTCATCCGCCGATAGAAGGAGGGGATACATGGCGTCCAATAGCTCGGCGACACCGAGGCCATGCTCCGCGGATACAGGGTAGAGCTCGTCGGTGCCCAATCGGTAAAAATCGGCCAGTAAGGGCTCGGACTTCGGCGTGTCGATCTTGTTAATTGCATAGAACAGGGGCTTCGTCACCCCGCGCAGCAACCGCACGACTTCGTGATCGGGGGGGGTCAATCCGGATCGACCGTCCAAGAGCACGATAAGGATATCCGCTTCGGCAATCGCCAGTTCCGACTGTCGTCGAATCAACGCCAACATGCTGTCGGAGGCGGACAGATCCAGCCCCCCCGTGTCGACGAGCCGAAACTTTCGATTGCGGTAGGCGGCGTCGGCATAGTTGCGGTCACGGGTCACACCGGGGACATCATCCACAATGGCAATCTTTGCGCCCAAGATCTTGTTGAACAGAGTCGACTTCCCCACATTCGGCCTGCCGATGATGGCGACGAGCGGCGGTGTTTCACCTGCTGTTGAGAGCAGCGGCAGTGTCTGGTCCTGTTTGGAAGCAGATTCCGGAGTTGGCATGATTCGTCGGACCGTATCATAGGGTTTTTCTCAAAGACAACCACCTCGCCTTCCCGTTCGACCTCCGAGTATACTTTTGCCCATGATGCAGTCCTCAGTCCTCAGTCCTCAGCACTTCCCCGACTGGACGCAGATCGACGATGTGCTGCTCGATATGGACGGCACGTTGCTCGATCGCCATTTCGACAATTTTTTTTTCGAGGAGGAGCTGCCGCGTCGGTATGCGGCGCTGCACGCTCTTCCGTTTGAGGAAGCACGCGAACGCCTGATGACGATGTATCAATCGGTCGAAGGCGAATTAGCTTGGACGGACCTGGATTACTGGACGAAGCGGGTCGGCATCGACGTGGTGGCGATGCATAAGGAACTCGATCACATGATCGGTTTTCTCCCCGGCGCTGAGGAATTCTTGCGCCATCTTCGGCAGCTCGGGAAGCGTGTGACCATCGTGACGAACGCCCATTCTACGGGTGTGTCGGTCAAAGTCGCCAAAACCGGTCTGGATCGCTACGTCCACCGGATTGTGGATGCCTTTGAGGTCGGCTATCTGAAGATGCGACCGGAGTATTGGCCGAACTGTCAGCGCTTATTGGGGTTCGATCCGTCGCGATCCCTGTTTATGGATGACGATGAAGGGTGTCTGATGGCCGCGAAAGAGTTCGGGGTAGCCCACCTGGTTCACAGCGCCAAGTCGAGTTCGCAATTACCGCCGTCGCCGCTCTCCCAGTTTTTCTCCATCGCCGGATTTGCACAGCTTCTCAACGGCCGGTCGTCAGCCTAATTGTTTTGGTTGCCGTGCCTCGGTACATCTCCCCTGCCAATCTTGGCACACCCTGCATGCTGAATCGATCGAGGTGAACGATCTCGAGGCCGGATTGGGTGATCAGCCGATCGATCTGTCGGTTGAGGTTACATCCGCATCCGATCACGTTCTGAATTGGATTCAGCCGGTCTTGCCAGATGGCGATCTTCTGATCATTGCTACGGCCATGTTCCAGGAATAAAAACGTTCCTTCCGGTTTGAGGACACGCCTAACTTCTTTCAGTGCGAGCACCGGATCTGGAATCGTACAGAGGGTCCAGGTACTGACGACGTTGTCAAAGGACTGATCTCCATGGGGCAGCGCCTCCGCAGGACCTCGTTGAATATGGACCGGAAAGGCCAGGCGGCCGCTGCGTGCGGCGACTGTTTTTGGGAGGAGCTGGGCTGGGTCGACCGCATGGAGTTCTGTGACGGTCTCCGGATAGTGGGGCAGATTCAGACCCGTTCCTATCCCGAGTTCTAGGACTTCACCATGGGTTGAAGCGAGTAGCTCCTTGCGCAAGCGAAGAAATTTTTCTCCGGCCATGACCCACTCCATGAGGCGTGGGAAGATATGATCGCAGTAGAACCCCATCGCGCTTGTAGTATAACAGGAGCCTCAGTCGCTCGGTTTCGAACTTGTGACCCCAGAGGTGCTATGTTAGAGTCCTCCGTCTTTTCGGCGCCGACGACCATGAGTAAAGGATACGATCACCGCACGATCGAAGCGAAATGGCAGCAGTACTGGGATCAGCACCGGACGTTCCGCGTCACGGAAGATCCTGGTAAACCGAAGTTTTACTGCCTCGACATGTTCCCCTATCCATCAGGTTCCGGGCTCCACGTCGGTCATCTTGAGGGGTACACCGCCACCGATATTGTCACACGATATAAACGGATGCGTGGGTTCAACGTGCTGCATCCGATGGGCTGGGACGCGTTCGGCCTGCCGGCGGAACAGTACGCGGTGAAAACGGGAATTCATCCCGCCATGACCACAGCCGAAAACATCGCCACCTTTAAGCGTCAGATGAAGCGAGTCGGACTCTCGTATGATTGGGAGCGAGAGCTCAGTACCACGGACCCCCAGTACTATCGTTGGACCCAATGGATTTTTCTGAAGCTTTTCGATCGGGGATTGGCCTACGTGGCGGAAGTTCCCGTGAACTGGTGTCCTGCGCTCGGCACGGTGCTGGCAAACGAGGAAATCGTCGATGGCAAGAGCGAAGTCGGCGGTTTCGACGTGATTCGCAAGCCGATGCGGCAATGGGTGCTCAAGATCACCGCCTATGCCGATCGATTGCTTGAGGATTTGAAACTTGTCGACTGGCCTCCCAGTACGCTGGAGATGCAAAAAAACTGGATCGGGCGATCGATCGGCGCAGAGGTTGACTTTTCGCTGGCCGATCGGCGAGGCGCGATTCGAGTGTTCACAACAAGGCCGGACACCCTGTTCGGCGCGACCTACATGGTCTTGGCGCCTGAACACCCGCTTGTCGACGTGGTCGCGAGTGAAGAGCAAAAAGCTGCCGTCCAAGCCTATCGTGAAACCGCTATGAAGAAAAGCGATCTACAACGACAAGAGCTCGATAAGGAGAAGACCGGAGTCTTCACCGGCGGCTACGCCGTCAATCCGGTGAACCATGAACGCCTGCCGATCTGGATTGCCGATTATGTGCTGATGAGTTATGGAACCGGCGCCATCATGGCCGTACCGGCGCATGACGAGCGTGATTGGGCGTTCGCGCGGCAATATCATCTGACGATTCGAGAAGTCATTGCCGGCGGAAACATAAAGGAGGCGGCGTTTACCGACACCGATCGAGGGACGGTCGTGAATTCAGCGACCAGTGACGGCAGTTTCTCGATCAACGGGCGCACACCGTCCGAAGCGATTCCCAAAATTACTGAATGGCTGGAGAAGCAGGGAAAGGGAATACGAGCAGTCAATTACAAATTACGCGATTGGCTCTTCGCCCGACAACGCTATTGGGGCGAACCGTTCCCGGTCCTGTGGGTCGATGGAGAGGCACGTCCGCTTCCGGAGGAGCAGTTGCCTCTCGTCTTACCGGAGACCGGCAACTTCAAGCCGTCCGGTACCGGTGAGAGTCCATTGGCCAACTTGGATGCGTGGCTGACGACGATCGATCCTATCACCGGTAAGCCGGCACGGCGTGAAACCAACACCATGCCTCAGTGGGCCGGCTCTTGCTGGTATTACCTGCGATTCATCGATCCCAAGAACTCAACACACCTCGTCGACCCGATAAAAGAGCGCTATTGGATGCCCGTGGACCTGTACATCGGGGGCAGCGAGCATGCCGTTCTGCATCTCCTGTATGCTCGGTTCTGGCATAAAGTCCTGTTCGATATCGGTGTGACGAGCACTCCCGAACCATTCCTGAAGTTGGTGCATCAGGGCATCGTCTTGGGAGAAGACAATCAGAAAATGTCGAAATCACGCGGCAACGTGGTCAATCCGGATGAGATGATCGACCAGTTCGGCGCGGATGCGGTACGGCTCTATGAGATGTTTATGGGCCCCCTGGAGGCGATGAAGCCTTGGAGCACCAGGGGTGTGGAAGGCGTGACCCGTTTTCTGGAACGAGTCTGGCGGTTGATGGTCGATGAGCAGGGCCGACTGTCGTCTGTCATTGTGTCGACCGTACCGAGTCTCTACCAACAGCGTCTGTTGCACCACACGATCAAAAAGGTCACGGAGGATATTGAAGCCCTCCGATTCAATACGGCCATCTCGCAGATGATGATCTTTACTAACGAGATGACGAAGGCCCACCAGCGGCCTCGGGCCGTGATCGAGCCGTTCATCTTGTTGCTTTCGCCATTCGCCCCGCATGTTGCCGAAGAGCTCTGGAACTTGCTGGGGCGCCAGTCCAGTGTGTCGCAACAGCCTTGGCCGATTTACGACCCCGCAATGACGGTGAGTGAGCGCATGACTATTCCCGTTCAGGTCAACGGGAGACTCAGGGCCAAACTCGAGGTCGCAATTGACACGTCACCTGATGAGATCGAGCGGTTGGCTCGCGCGGAGGCGGCGGAGTGGATCCAAGACAAAGAGACAAAAAAGGTGATCTACGTCGATAAGAAGTTGATTAACTTTGTGATCTAAGGGAGTGCTGAGTGCTGAGTGCTGAGTCTGAAGCCAGCGGGAGCCATGGGGGGAGAGGATCATTCTTTTTTATTCTTAGCACTCTCGTCCCAGCACTCATTGCTTCGGCGCTGACCGCCTGTGGCTACCAGTTTCGAGTGGAGGGAACCGGCCCGACCATCGGAGGGGCCCCCGCGACTTCTTCCCAAGAGCCTCCGCCACGTCTCATCATCCGGACATTGGTCAACGGTAGTTTTGAGCCGAATCTGGAAACGCGATACACCAACTACCTCCGTGAGGAATTTTCCACCGGCAGCGGGGCGCAGGTCGTGCCGGAGTCCGAAGCGGCGGATCTTGTGCTGACCGGGCAAATCCTTTCGGTGATTCTGCCGACGCTCAGCTTTTCACGGACGGCGACGTTGGAAAGCAGAACGGAGGTGGTCGTCTTGGTGAGAGTGGAAGACGCCCGGTTAAGAAAAGTGGTCTGGAGCCAGGTCGTCAAAGGGGCATCGGAGTTCTTCATTACGTCCGATCTTCAGTTTAATCGCGCGCTGCAGAACCGTGCGATCGAACAGGCGGGCCGCTTTGTGGCGGCCGATCTGGCGGCCCGTTTTCTATTACAGCTCGAGACGGGTGCACTCACGAAGCAGGTGTCCGCTCCGGATCCTGTATCTCACTAGCATCGAAGGTCTGGGACCTATGGCATCGGTCATGAGTCATGTGCAGCTGGAGTCGGCTCTGAAACAGCAGAGACCCGGGTCTCTGTATCTCGTCGTAGGTGAAGAAGACCTTCTGCGGGATTCCGCTCTCGGCGTCATCAAGCGCGCGACCATCGGCAGCGAAGGGAACGAATTCAATTACGAGCTATTCTATGGAGATGACGCGCACGGAACTGATATTCGGAACAGTGTGGCGGCTGTGCCGGTCTTTGCGGAGCGCCGCTTGGTCGTGGTGAAAGCGGCAGAGAAATTGAATGCGCGGGAAAGCGAGCTCCTGCTCGATTGTGTAAAGAATCCTGTCGAATCTACGACGCTGGTGTTCGTGAGCCCGAAGTTGGACGGTCGATTAAAATTTTCCCAGCTCCTGACACGAGCGGCAATTATGGTCGATTGTTCACCTCTCCGCGACGCGCAGTTGCCTGCTTGGATCGCCCGCGAAGCAGAACGGGTCGGGCTTCGCGTGGAGGATGCGGCGGCCCAGGTACTGCAGGAGTTCTGTGGTGCATCACTCTATGGCGTGCGGCGTGAATTGGAGAAGCTGGCTTCGTATGTGCCGCCTGATCGTTTCGTCACCGCCGCCGATGTCCATCTGCTGCGCGGCATGGATCCCGGCGCCTCGGTGTTTGATTTGACCCTCGCCATCGCGGAGGGTGGCCGGGGACGAGCCCTTTCCATTCTGGCGCGCAACCTTGAGGCAGGGGAAGCCCCGCTTCGGATTCTTGGTTCTCTCGCATGGCAGTATCGCCGTCTCTGGAAAGCCAAAGACTCGCTGGCCAATGGCGGTCGTGAAGGGGAGGTGGCCAGAAGCTTGCGCATGGACCCATGGAAGGTCCGCTCTTTCCTCGATCGGTTTTCTGAGTCGCACCTTCACGCGGCGCTGCGTCTGTTTCTCGACACTGACGGGAGGCTGAAGGGTGGAAGCGGAAATCGTCCGAAGATCGTGCTGGAGCGTCTGTTGCTGAAGCTGTGTGAGGACACTGCCGGCTCGCGAGCCGAGCCGCCTCCTCACCTTCCGGCCTCACCGAAGCGAGTTCCTGCACGGGTCGTATCGAACGTGCGAACGATTAAGAGCCGGAACCGGATAGGGCATTGACGCGAAGAGCCAAACGTGAAATTCGGCGGGACGCGGTATTGCGATGGAGTACGCCTTTCGAAACTGCCTTTCCGATCATCGAGGTCGCTTCCAGCAAGCTGGTCTTGGCCTCGTCCGTCTTTTTTCCCGCCACGGCGGACTGAACCTTCTTGATGAGCGTCTTCACAGTGTTGAGAGTCGCCCGATTCCGCTCATGGCGCCGGTCTGCTTGGCGAGCTCGTCGAATCGTCGATTTATGAACGCGTGGCATAGATGACTCCTCTGAAAAAGAGGTTGATCTTTATCATGGAGCGTCGCCGGTCGTCAAGGATCGGCTGAAGAAGGAGCAAGGGTATGGTGAAGAACGTGGCACGCGACCGACTCATCTTTGCATTGGACGTGCCTTCAGCGGCAGAAGCAGATCGGCTCTTGGACCGACTCCAAGGACACATCTCCTTCGTAAAGGTTGGCCTTGAGCTCTATACCGCGGCAGGCCCGATGATGGTCCAGCGAATTGTGGAGCGGGGCATGCGGGTATTTCTCGATCTGAAGTTTCTCGATATCGAAGAGACGGTCCGTCGTGCGACGGCACGGGTTGCTGCAATGGGGGTTGATTTTCTGACTGTTCATGCGAACCGCAAGGCGTTGACGGCAGCGGTGCAGGGACGGGAGGGATCATCGTTGAAGCTGCTGGCTGTGACCGTGCTGACGAACTTCGACAGCAACGATCTTCGGGAAATGGGAATACAACGGAC
>JAICUC010000386.1 GCA_025936075.1 Nitrospira sp.
AACGGACCGGTCATCGGCCCCGACGGCTGGCTTTATTTCGGCATCGGTACCTTCACCAACAGCGGCGTCGTGGGTGAAGACAACTATCGATTCGGATGGTTGCAGCGTCATCCCCGCGCGCATGATATTCCCTGTCACGACGTGACGCTGCGCGGCGTGAACTTCACGTCCATGAATCCGTTTACCCCGTCGGCGGACGATGAAGCGGTCACCGGAGCCTTTGTGCCCTTCGGCACTGTGACGCGTGCGGGGCAAGTGGTGCCCGGTCGTCTACCCTGCAACGGCGCCGTGCTCAAGATGCCGGTCGGCGGCGGAGCGCCCCAATTGGTGGCATGGGGATTTCGCAATCCGTTCGGCTTGGCTTTCTCGCCCGACAAACAACTCTATGTGACCGATAACAGCTACGACGACCGCGGCAGCCGTCCGGTGCACGGAACCGGCGATCTCCTTTGGCTGGTCCAGGCGGGCACTTGGTACGGATGGCCCGATTATCACGGCACGTTCCCGCTCGATCATCACGATCATTTCATCCCGCCGGGGAAGCCGCAACCGCCCCTCCTCCTGTCCGACTATCCCAATCAGCCGCCGAAGCCCGTGGCGGTCTTGGGAGGACATTCCTCTTCGAGCCTGTTCGATTTTTCCAGAAGCCCGCTGTTCGGCCATGTCGGGGAAGCCTTTATCGCGCAGTTCGGGGATCAGTCACCGGCCTCCGGCAAAGTGCCGGCGCCGGTCGGCTTCAAGGTCGTGCGGGTCAACGTGGAGAACGGGGGCGTGGAAGACTTCGCGGTCAACCGCGGGCGAATCAACGGTCCGGCCTCCAAGATCGGCGGTGGTGGATTCGAACGCCCCATCGCGGCTCGGTTTTCTCCGGACGGATCGGCTTTGTACATCGTCGACTTCGGCGTCATGACGCCGGGTCAAGGAGACAAAGTGCGGGTGCCCTGGGCGAAGAAGGACCCCACGGCGGAATCTCGTCGCGGCACCGGCGCGCTCTGGAAAATCACGAGGGCGACCGTACCATCCTGACATTCGGGCCATGCGGCCATGCGTATGAGTGGTACATGAACATTTGTCGCCTTTTGCAACGAAGGTTCCTTCCTCCCTGTAGCAAAGAGCCACCCCTCAACTCTGAGACTTCGCCCAACCTCTGAATATTCCCCGTAAAACCTTACAGCATCATCCGGTTCTTCGGTTCTCTCCTTGCAATGCCGTAGCAAATTGACTCTTGAAAGGAATGAAATGAAGACAAATTTTTGCCGAGCCGCCGTCATCTTGTGGATCGTCACGCTGGGCGTGGGAGGATGGTTTTTTGTCAAGGGAGTGACGCAAACGGGAAGTGACGGCCGGGTGGAAATAATCCTGGCGGCAGCGGAGCGCGATCAAATCCTCGCTGAAATGCGCTTGCTCTTGAAAGCGGTCGATGGGCTTATCAGGGGACTGGGAGAGCCGAATCCTGATCCGAAACAGATGGAAGCAACGGCGAGGGCGGTTGGGATGAATATGGCGGCGGATGTGGAGCCGACGATCATGGCCAAGTTGCCGCTGCCGTTCAAACAGATGGGCATGTCGATCCACATAGACATGGATGCACTGGCGGATGCAATCGTGCGGCGCGAGACGCCTCAGCAAATTTTGCAACGGTTATCGAGCATGACGGCCCGCTGCACCGCTTGTCATGACATGTACAGAATCGCCGAAGGCCGATAGGTGTCGATGTTCAGCACAAGCGGTAGAAAAGAAACTCGAGTAAGATGAATTATCGGCGTGAGGCCATGATTCCGGCAACGGTCAATAGCTACGGGGTCTTCGCGCAACGAAACCCGTAGCCGAACTGTCGACCGGACGGTTCAGCATTGAAACGAAACGAAGAACGCAGAAACTCCTGAACATAAAGCCAGTTTCCGCCCCGCACGACTTTGGACTTACCCGTCTTCGGTCCTTGAGGATTCTTCGTCGGACTCTTCTTGTAATAGTCATGGTCATACCAGTCGTTGACCCATTCCCACGCATTGCCGGCCATGTCGTAGATGCCGTAGGGACTCTTGCCCATTTCGAACATCCCCACCGGAACCAACGCCATATGGTTCGCCCATTGTTTCTTGCCGAAATTTGCATGAAGTCTGGTGGGGGCCTCGTTGCCCCAGGGGTAGAGGCGGCCATCCGTCCCTCGCGCCGCCTTTTCCCACTCCGCCTCGGTGGGCAGACGCTTGCCGGCCCATTTGCAGTACGTGGCGGCATCAAACCAATTGACATTGACAATGGGGCGTTTCTGATGTCGGGGTTGGTTCATGATATCCCACTCCGGAGGCGCCTCCTTGTCCGTCGCTTCCAGATACTTGGCGTACTGCCCCACCGTCACGTGGTACTTGTCCATGTAGAAGGCATCGAGGTCGACGCGATGCACCGGCTTTTCGTCGTCTGCCATGGTGCTCCCCATGGTGAACTCCCCCGCCGGAACCAGCACCATCGGCGTCTCAGCCGGTTTCAGACTATCCAGCACGGTGGTCGAACGCCGGCCCGGGAGTTGTGCTTCCAGCTGTTGATAGACGATTTGCTGCTCATTGTTGAGCCCCAGCTCATTGGCGCCGTCCAGGGCCTCCTCCGCCTTCTTTATCTGGTCGGGATGGGTCTGCCCGTCCGCTATCAGACCCTTCGCTTCCTCCAGCAACCGCCACGCCGTCACTTCCTCCAGCGATCGCCACACCTCCATTTTGCGCAATCGTAGTTCCTTCGTCCCTGCCGTCCTGGATTTTGCGTCCAGATGCAACGCGGCCTCGTAATGTTCTTCCGCGCAGGTCCAGGCCGCTAAACCTCGACAGGCCTCGGCGAGGTTAAAATGAGCCCGCACATTCGAAGAATTCTTCATGATGCCTGCTTCCAGCGCTGCGCGCGCCTCCGCATACTGTTTCTTCTTCAGTAACGCCTCCCCTTTGGCAAAGTCTTGCTCGCCGGTCTCGGCTGCCGACGCCGCCATGGAAACAGCGGTCAGCTTCAAACAGATGACAAAACCCAGCATCCCAAGGGATTGCCTCATAAACACGTTCCTCCCAATTGTGACTGTCTCCTGCAGTCCCCGTACAGAAAGCATCGGCCGTCGTCGAAAGCGCAGCCTTCATGGCCGAGAACATAGCATAACGTCGCCTCAGCATAAAGAAGCCTGAGCGAGCGACGAAG